>NZ_JBFRNU010000034.1:0-134136 GCF_041471145.1 Vibrio sp. 10N.261.54.A5
AAGACTAAAAGCAGATTCGGGATTCGAGTGGCGGGATGCGAAAAGACTAAACGCAGTTGCGGGATACCCGTGACTAGTGAGAAAAGATAAAAAAGATGCGAGTAAGTGGCTCTTCGTATCACTCATCTCGCATCTCGTATCTATCCGTTAGCCGATAACGCTAATCGGGATCTCAGCCAGTTGGTTGCCTTGGTTAGCAGGGTAAACGATGTATTCACCGTGATACTTCACCGCAGACTTATAGTCCGTGACTTTGTGAAGCATGAAACCCGCTTCCATCGCCGCCTGGATGAACTCGGCGTGGTTACCACGAACAAACCAGTTCATCGGCTTTACCATCAACTCACCGTCGAAAGAGTCGTCACACTGTTTGCCACACAAAGCAAAAGAGTGCTCGCCATCGGTGAAGAATTGAATCTTACCGCCAGTCGTTAGCTCATCTTCACTCGATACGCTCCAACCCATCTCGTACATTTTGTCCATAAACGCTTCAACATCACTGTCTTTTAGCGTTTTAGGCTCTTCGCCTTCAGGGAAAAAACGTCCGTAAAACGCAGAAATACGTTTAAAGGTAAAAGTTAAATCAGAGTTGTTGCCTTTTGAGCGACCCTGTTTCTGCCAGCGAACTAAGTCAGGCACAATCACGCGATCATAAGCTTGAGATTTAATCGCTTTTGTTACCCAACGAACAAGATAAAGGTTGTTCGCGATAGGTGCGTCGATCGCTTTACCAGACTTATGCAGAGCATACAGCTCGCCCAGCGCATCGTTCACTAACTTCTGAATTTCAATATAGTATTTTGACATTATGCCTTCTTTCCTAATGTCCAATATAGTAATGCTGACAGTATTGCACATGCTGCCATCATCATAGCCATTGGCCCTGCAGTGTCACTTGGTAGCATAGCAACAATTGCCCCCACTACAGAACCAGTACCAAATCTTAATGTGCCTGCAAGCGAAGAAGCTGTGCCGGCCATATTCGGGTATCCGCTTAAAAGCAGTGCCATTGAGTTACTACCAATGGTAGACAGTGTGCCGATAAACAGCATCACGAATGGCACAATACCCCACAAACCGATATCTAACATCCAACCGACTAACAGACCTAAGCCCGCAAACAGTTGAATGGTTAAACCGACTCTGAGCATAGCGTGAGAGCCCACTTTCTTAACGATTCGACCGTTGATGCTCGTCATCAAGATCATAGCAACAATATTCAAGCCGAACAGGTAGCCAAACAGATCAGGGCGAACGCCATAGATATCGATGTAAACGAATGAACCTGCCGTTAAGAACGCAAACATCCCTGAAAATGAGAATGCACCAGAGAAAATCAGGCCCATCGCCGTTGGGTTCTTACACAGTCGAGCATAGTTACGAATCGTTGTTTTAAAGCGCAATGGTTGTCGGTTTTCTGCAGGAAGCGTTTCTGGGATCTTCATCGATACCGCCAGAATCACGATCACCGCAAAAATAGCCAGAACCCAGAAAATTGAACGCCAACCGAACCACAACGCTAAGTAACCGCCAATCATCGGAGCAACCAATGGCGCAACTGTCATCACCAAAGTAACGAAAGACATGGTTCTTGCGAAATCTTCACGATCGAACATATCTCTTACCACCGCTTGGATGATAACGGCCGCCGCAGCACCAGCAAAACCTTGAGCGGTACGGATGTAAGTCAGCGCTTCAATGCCATGAGTTGTCGCACTCACCATAGAAGCGATAGCAAACAAGAATACACCAATAAGCAGTACAGGCTTGCGACCATAGCTATCCGCCAACGGGCCATGTAACAACTGCCCCAGCGCGAAACCTGCGGTATAGGCTGTTAGCGTGATTTGTACCTCACCCGCCGTCACACCAAGATCTTTAGCAATGGTCGGCATCGCTGGCAGATACATATCAATGGCTAGCGGAGTAAGTGCACCAATCGCACCTAGAATCAAAAACAGCACTAAGCCTAATTGAGGTGTTTCTAGTTGGGAGCTTTGGCTCTGTGAGGTCGATGTTTGCATGGTTCTCCGAATGTTCAACTGATAGAGCTAGGGACTAGCGTGAGTACGCGAGTCAAAGATTGGCTGAGACTTTCCTAGTACCAGTCAACATCATCAGCCGACGCTATCCATGGTCGGCTTTACAACGAAAGGGCTATTTCCAGCAAAAGTGGTCTCTTGTTAAGAACAATTTCTTGTTAAGAGCAACTTCTAGCTAAGGACTACTTCCAGATTGAATCGACTTCTTCTTGCGTTAGGTAACGGTATTCACCTAACTCTAAAGATTCGTCCATCTCAATTTCGCCAATACGTTCACGGTGTAGTGCTTCTACCTTGTTACCAAGAGCAGCAAACATACGTTTAACTTGGTGGTATTTGCCTTCGTGAATCGTTAGCAGCACTTCACGCTCTGCACGAACTTCTAGGTGTGCAGGAAGTGTTAGGCCATCTTCGCTCTTAAGCTGGATGCCCTCTTTGAATTTTTCAACGTAATCGTCTTCAACAGGTTCAACCAACCACACACGGTACGTCTTCTCGCACTTGTGCTTTGGCGAAGTGATACGGTGAGACCACTTACCATCGTCTGTAATCAACACAAGACCTGTTGTATCAATATCTAGACGACCAGCAAAGTGCAGCTTGTCCATTTTGATTTCATCAAGTAATTCAAAGGCGATACGATTTGCGCCATCTTCATGCGAACAAACAAAGCCTTCTGGCTTATAAAGCATGATGTAACGTGGGCCGTGAACATTCAGTTCATTGCCTTGCCATTCCACAACGCACTCTTCAGTTACCTTGAGCGAACCGCTTTTTTGAATGACATCATTTACTGTCACTGCCTTGGATTTTAATAAGTGTGTTGCTTCTCTTCGAGTGACGCCTAACGCATCGCACAGAAATTTATCTAAACGCATGAATACCTCAACTAATCTAAGTCGGGTATTATAGTCACCTTTGCTCAATTAGTTGAGCTATTTCACACTATTTGTTTTCTACCCTACAAGACGCGATATGTATACACTCCGCCCGTACCAAGCTGATTCTGTAAAATCAGTGATTCATTACTTCAGAAAACACCAAACACCGGCTGTTCTTGTGTTGCCTACAGGCGCTGGAAAAAGCCTTGTGATTGCAGAGCTAGCAAGGCTTGCGAAAGGTCGAGTGCTGGTACTCGCTCACGTTAAAGAGCTGGTCGAACAAAACCATGAAAAGTATGAAGGTTATGGGCTAAAAGGCTCAATTTTCTCTGCGGGTTTAGGGCGAAAAGAGACAGACCAACAAGTGGTGTTTGCTTCGGTTCAATCTGTGGTTCGCAACCTCGATTCATTCTCTAACCAATTTTCACTGTTGGTTATCGACGAATGCCACCGTGTTCCCGATGAAAAGACCAGTAGCTACCAAAAAGTGATCACTCACTTGCGCGAGAATAATTCGGGCATCAAGGTGCTTGGACTGACCGCGACCCCCTATCGTCTTGGTATGGGTTGGCTTTATCAGTATCACACGCGTGGACAAGTACGCTCTGAAGAGCCTAGGTTTTTCAGAGATTGTATTTTCGAGTTGCCGATTCGCTACTTGTTGGACGAAGGCTTTCTAACACCAGCACGCATGATCGATGCGCCAGTATTAAGCTATGACTTCTCACAGCTAAAACCTGCAAGTACAGGCCGCTACAAAGAAGCCGAACTCGATATGGTGATCGAACAATCTAAACGAGCGACCCCACAAATTGTCGACCAGATCATTGAACTGGCCAAAGACAAGTTAGGGATCATGGTATTTGCTGCCACTGTTAGACACGCACAAGAGATCCTTGGCTTACTGCCTGAAGGTGAATCGTCAATCGTAATCGGCGACACACCAACTCTCGAACGTGACCAAATCATCAGTGACTTCAAAGAACGTAAAATCAAGTTCTTGGTTAACGTATCGGTATTAACCACAGGTTTTGATGCCCCTCATGTGGATTTGATCGCGATTTTGCGCCCGACAGAGTCCATCAGTTTGTATCAACAAATCGTTGGCCGTGGCTTACGCTTATCGCCGGGTAAAAAAGAGTGTTTAGTGCTCGACTATGCAGGCAACAGTTACGATCTTTACCAACCTGAAGTGGGCGACCCTAAACCCGACTCAGACAGTGAAATCATCACCATCCCCTGCCCTGCATGCGGCTTCAACAATAACTTCTGGGGCAAGCTAGACAGCAATGGCTTCTTGCTAGAGCACTTTGGCCGTAAATGCCAAGGCTACTTTACCGATGAAGACACGGGCGAACGCGAACACTGTAATTATCGCTTCCGAGCCAAATACTGCGGTGAATGTGGCGCTGACAACGACATTGCCGCGCGGATTTGTCATGAGTGTGATGCAACCTTGGTCGACCCAGATAAAAAACTGAAAGAAGCACTGAACTTAAAAGATGCGTTGGTGTTTGAGTGTTTAGAGATGGACTTGAACGTTCTTAAAGACGATAAAGGAAAATCGCAGCTTAAAGTCACTTACCTTGGAGAAAACCAAGCTCAAGTGCATGAATTTTGGTCACTAACCACCAAGAAACAGAAGCAGAACTTTAAGGATCAGTTTGTTCGCCCTCACCTTGCCGACAGACACCGCCCTTTTGAGGAAGCTTCACCAACGAAAGTGGTTGCTCACCAACATAGATTCCGCCCACCGCAATTCGTGATTGCACGTAAAGTCGGGCGTTTTTGGAAAATGAGAGACAAGATATTCGAAGACGAGCTTCAGCAACGTTAACATCTCATTTTTTGAGAACCTAAATCTCATTATTCATCAGGTTCACTTTCTGTTCAGAATTACTTTTTTATACTGAACGCTATCAACCTTCTCTAGGATTCGCTATGTTTAGTAAAGTTATGATTTCTATGTTTTCTTTAAGCTTAGGCTTATGTGTCGCCGCTAGTGCGTGGGCTGACTCAGATCATAACGGTCATGATCTTGTGCAAGATGTCCATAAAGCGGGAACCCGTATCGAATTTGAAGAAGATCAAGACGAAGTCTACGAAGCCGTACGCGAAGGCTATATTCGCCCTTTCTCAGAAATGTATGCGGCCGTTGAGAACGATCTTCATGGCAGAATCATTAAAGTAGAGCTAGAAGAAGATGACGACATTTGGGTGTATGAACTAAAAATCAATTACCAAAACAACATCATCAAAGTCGAATACAACGCAGAGACGTTAGAAATGCTCATGATTAAAGGACGAAACTTTAAAGACGCAATTAAGCACGGTGAATAAGTAAGAGCCGCAACTTTACATTGATCACGACGAGCAATTAAGCACAACGAACAGTCATTACAAGAATTAAGAAGAACAATTATGAAAATTTTAGTCGTTGAAGACGAACCTCGCTTGGGCCAACAAATTCTAGAAACCCTTGAGGGAGCCGACTGGGTTCCAGAGCTTTCTCAAGACGGTATCGACGCACTCTACCGTGCAACATCAGAAGAGTGGGATGCTATTGTTCTCGATTTAGGTCTACCTAAGCTGGACGGCCTAACCGTATTAAAAGGCATTCGAGACGAAAACATTAACACGCCAGTGATTATCTTAAGTGCGCGTGACACGCTGACCCAACGTGTAGAAGGCTTGAATGCAGGCGCTGATGACTACCTAACTAAACCATTCGAAATGGTCGAGCTGATAGCCCGCATTCGAGCTCAACTACGCCGAGCGTCAGGCAGTGCTGCTCCTATACTTCAAATTGGTGATTTAAGCCTAGACACACGCAGCTCAAAAGTGTTGTGGCAAGGTCAAGCGGTTAGCCTCACGGCGCTAGAATATAAAGTTGTCGCGTACTTCATGCATAACCAAAACAAAGTTATCTCGCGCACTGAGTTGGTTGAGCACATCTACAAGCAAGACTTCGACCGCGACTCAAACACGGTTGAAGTGTTCATCGGTCGTATTCGTAAGAAAATCGCACCAAAGATCATCAAAACCGTTCGTGGCCTTGGCTACCAACTGAATGCTGAATAATGCTGTATTTAATTAAGCTAAGAGCAATCTCCAATTAGTGGACAGCCTGTGCTGATCGTTGTTGTTCTCATAGCAAGATGAGCAAAGACAGGCTGGTAACGTATGAATCTAAAAAAACGAACACTTAAAAACGTCAGTCTAAAAAGCCGCTTGCTCCTCGCCGCGGCTTTTTGGCTAGGTGCGATGATATTAGCGGCTGGTGTCGGGATTCCGAAACTGGTTAACGACTACCTCGTCGATGACATGAAGCAGCAGCTTGGCTTAACCATGGATGAGTTAACCGCCAATATCGAAACCAATGACAGTGGTAACCTGATCATGGCAGAGCGTCTGTCTGATCCTAGGTTCAACCAGCCCTACAGTGGTATTTATTGGCGCGCCGCTACCCAAGAGCAGATCATTCGATCTCGCTCGCTATGGGATAAAGACCTCACCATCAAGCGTTCACCGATTCACACATCAGTCAAAGGGCCAGAGAAAGAAAAGCTGATTTACATCGAGCAAGATATCTACCTGCCTGAACTGAGCGACCCTGTCACGATCACCATTGGTATTGATGAAGATCCATTAGAATCCACACTGACAGAGCTTACTGGTCAAGTCTGGTTGATCCTAATGTTGCTGTTTGTTGGCGTGCTGATGTTGATCGGTATTCAAGTCAGTTGGTCGTTATTACCGCTCAGCAAGATGCAACGCGAACTGGTAATGCTAAGAAACGGCGAGCAACAAGGGTTAAGCGATAACTACCCGAAAGAGGTTTCTCCATTAGTCTCTGACCTCAATGCCCTGCTCTTTCACTATCAAGAGTTATTAGAACGAGCTCGTAACCACGCGGGTAACTTATCTCATGCGTTGAAAACACCGCTTTCAGTTCTAAAAAATGAGATAGAGCGACTTCCAGAGGATGACAAGGCACTGCTGCAACAGCCCATTCATCAGATTCAAAGCCAAATTGATTATCACCTTGGCCGCGCTCGTATGGCAGGTGCAATGAACATTCTTTCGGTGAAGTCTTCACCTTGTGAGCGTGTCGAAGCTATCTCAATGGCGTTTGATAAAGTCTACGCTGCCAATGAAGTCACCATGATTAACGAGCTAGACTCTGAGATTGAAGTGGCAGTAGAAAAAACCGACCTTGATGAAATGGTCGGCAACCTACTCGAGAACAGTTACAAGTGGGCGGGCAGCATTATTCGCGTCCATGCAAATGAACTCGACGATGGCAACATAGAGTTGGTGATTGAAGATGATGGCCAAGGCATTCCTGAAGAGAAGCTTGAGCAAGTGACCAAACGCGGCGTTCGACTTGATGAAACCACACCAGGAACAGGCTTAGGGCTTAATATCGTAAATGAAATGGCACACAGTTACCGAGGCAGCCTAACGCTCAGTAAGAGCTCAATGGGCGGCTTAAAAGCTTCTCTGGTGCTTAAAATAAGTAAAGGCTGAACAAGCTAAGTAAAAGTTAAACACAATAAGCCCTAACGTAATGCTAGGGCTTAATTCTATCGACCTTATATACAACTCTATATATCGTTCACAGCAACATCCAAAGTTTGTGAATTATCACTAAGGGTCGTTGCTCCAATCGTTAATACCCGGCCATCAGTGTAATAGTCATGATCATCATTGATCACTTCCACCGTTGCTAATGGGTACTTGTCTAACTCGATGTCTGGTAGTAACGTCCGTATCTGATTAGCGAGCCGATCTCGCTCTTCATCAACATTAGGGTCAATGTTATGAAGGACGGTCACAATGCCAGAGTAAGGGGTGACCTTAAGGCCATCATCATAGCTAATTGCACCTAACCACTGAGGTTGGTTAGTTTTAATATCAACACCTGCGCGCCACCAGCGAATATGGCTGCGCTTCATCAGGTTACCCGGCAATTGAAAAGCCATATCTTGCGGCTTGTCTCGCCAATATAAATCAGACACTGGCGGCGTTTTTTCTCTAAGCAATGCGAGATAACCAACCCATTCAATCTCATTTCGAGAGAAGGTTTGATTCTCTATCCAGCCTAATTGCTTCATTAAGTCTCTTGGGGTTGCTCCAACATAAATTACGTTGATCGCTTGCGCCGAGTAGAACGAAGATTTACCGGGGAACGCTTTATAGGTAACCGAGTTCCAGTCGACTTTGTTTATTTGAGCCGTCTCTGGTTGATTCTGAAAGTCATCCGCTTTCCAGAAAAAGTGAGCGTAGTTCGCAAACAATACCCACGCCAACAACAGCGCACTAGACTTAAGTACTAAGCATCGCCACTTCATTCGGTAACCGATAATGGTGAAGACTAATACCGCGAACACACCAACGATCAAGCTATTATGCTCCGAGATAAATATGTTAAGGCTATTAAGCCACGGGAAGTTTTCAACGCCGTGCGCCAGTAACATGCCCCAAGCAATGAACTGCCCTCCACCAAGGGCCAAACCGATAAACGCCAACACACTAAAATTACGCCACGGTACACGATGCGAGCCAGCTATAAATGGCACAACCCAAGCGATAGGCCCTAATAAACGAGCAAAAAGAATGATGTATGTGCCTTTGCGAGCAACCAGATAGCGGCAGCGCGCAATTAATCTTTTGGTTTTAGGGCGAAACTTAATGAGCCTTCGTTGCACCTTAACACCGTATTTATAACCAATGAAATAACTGAGTTGATCACCAAGCAAACCACCTAGCATCACCAAAACCAACGCCATCCATGCACCTGAATACAGTTGAAAGCCCGCTGCGATAAAGAACGGCTCTCCCGGTACAAATAGGTTTGGGCCAATGAGAGCATCACCCAATGCTCCCAGAAACAACCCTAGTCCATCAAACATAACAACCTCAACGCTTACTGTTCTTTGTAGTGACCAAACTTGTAGTTCATCTCGTTATTACGCATTTCTCCTTTAAAGAAGCGTCTTACATTGGCTTTAAGATAAGTAGAGCCTGTCTTCACAACGCCATCTTGGTCTAAGCGACGTGGGTCAAAACCAAAAGTCATATTTAGGAATCTAAATCGCCATGTTTTGCTCGCACGTTTTACGTAGTCACAATCTTCACACAGGACGATCTCTTCATCAAAACCGCCGATCTCATCATGCGCCCGTTTAGTCGAGAAAATACATGCGCCAATCGCCGTCGGGAAAAAGAACTGAGTAGTAAACAAGCCTGCGTTAAATAGCCCGTAACCAAACTTGTGTACAAGCGGCAAACCTTTCGAGCTCATGTACACACCCGCCACTTCAAGCTTCTTCTCTTCTAGTTCATAAAGCGCTTTCGCAAGGAAGTTTCGAGGCAAGCTCACGTCAGCATCTAAGAAAAGGATTCGGTTGTATTGCGCCAATGAAGCACCCGTGTTTCGGCCAAGGCTCACACCACGGTTTTCCATGTAATGCACCGTTAATTTTGGCAACGCGTTTTCATAAGCTTGCGCCACTTCTCTGGTGTTATCTTCACTGTTCGAGTCGACAACAATCACTTCAAACTCTTGGTGGGTTTGCACGCTCAACTCTTCCATTAAGCGGCTAATGCGTTTCTCTTCGTTTAGCGTAATTACGACAATGCTTACCGGTTTCATATTTTCACCTATTCATTCTGCTGTTTAATTAACACTAAGATTAACGAACTAAGACTTAACCAAGTCTTAGGCAAACATTCATTTTCCGTTCATTAACTTGATGATTTAGCAGTGATATAAATAGATAAGGATTGCGATGTAAAAGGGAGTAAAATGCGCTAAACAAGCGTTAGCGAACGTTTTATCTCCAAACGAACCCATTATCGAAGGAAATTCACTTTGAGATGGGCTTCTGACTTGCTCATATTGGAATGTGATGTTAGTATCCGCGCTCGCTTAAGCATGAACTTTTATGTTTAAGCATTACCACACACTCAAGGTCGCATTGAGGTGTGAAGTTAATTTTTACTAATTTGAGAGTAAAACTATGAAATTTGAAGCAGTAGTACGTACTGAACTAGGTAAAGGTGCGAGCCGCCGCCTACGTCACGCTGGTAAATTCCCAGCTGTAATCTACGGTGGCGAAGCTGAAGCTGTAGCTATCGAACTTGTTCACGCTGAAGTGATCAACCAAATGGATAAGCCTGAATTCTACGAAGCAATCACTCTACTGATTGACGGCGCAGAAGTTAAGGTTAAGCCACAAGACGTTCAACGTCACGCGTTCAAGCCAAAAGTTGAGCACATGGACTTCATCCGTATCTAATTCCCTACCAAGGAATAAGATTGGATTAATCCAGCCTTCTGCATAGAAAAGATAATCGATCTTACCAGTCGAGAAATCTAGAAATTCGAAACCCCGATGCTACCAACATCGGGGTTTCACCGTTTTTGAGCCCTCAAAAACGTCGAAAACATGTTATCGAATCCAAACTAAAGATACCTACCCACGCGCTCTACTTCTTTCAAAGCAATACCATCGGCTGCTATACCAACAGGAGCTGAACCTAGTGAATACCACTTAACATCATCAGCCTCTTGAGCGGTGATATCTCCTTCCCAGTCACTCACGATAAAATAATGAATCAACTGAAGTTCCTTCGTAGGATGGTAAAGCGAACACAAGTATTGGTAATCAATCGGAACAACATTAAGCTCTTCATCGATCTCACGAAAGAGTGTCTGAACCTGGTTTTCACCGTGTTCAATATGGCCGCCAGGTATAGTGATTAAGCCGGGATCGGTCTCCTTAGACTCACTACGCTTTTCTAGTAATACCTGCGATTCCTTCAGCATGATAAAAGAAACACACTCGTGGACATCCATCTAATTTTCCTAAAGCCGTTACAAAGGTAGTTAAGTTTGTTGTTCTAGCTTGTGTTAATGCTTAATTTACAACAAGCTTTTTACTCAGCCTTTCATACAATTCAAAAGCTTCTGTTTTAGATATCAAATTTCCGAGAGCGTATTGATGAGCTAGCTCAATATCGTCGCTTTGATTGGAGTAATAGCGCTTGGCGACTGCAGCACACTGGCTCAGGTTGGTGTACCAGCTGCCGTCTTGCTCAGCCACAAAGTAATACGCAACTCGAACCAACTTCTTTCCAATCACCTTAGCGACATCCGCATCAGTCATTGTTTTGAAACTCGAGGGCATTTGCTCAAGAAAAGTAGACAAGTCACCATTGAGAGCTTGAGCGATTTCAATGCTTGGTTTGTATAGTGGGAACTCATTAGATAAATCATTCCCCCAAACACAACAGCAGCAATGCTTGATCCAAAAGTGCCAGTGATACTTTTCCGTGGGTTGCAGAACATCCCGCAGGAAGCCAGGATCGATATCAAGCTTGGTCACTTGCGGATAGGTTTGGGGTATGGTGTCGGAAAGTAGGTTAAATACTTCCTTTTCTCTCTGACCAACAGGCGTAGCAAGTACGATAGAAACATCCAAATCAGAGCGACCAACAATGGCCGTTCCTCTAGGCACGCTTCCATACAAGTAGATACCATCAACTTGACCTGGAAGTTCTCTTAGCAGCGAATCAACGACTGCTGACACCACTTCTTGAAATTCAGGCGCAATGTTCTTTGGCGAATAAAGATTTTGAATGAACCCTTCTCTATCGAGCCCTCTATCTAGCTTCTGCATACCACTTTCCATCACTAAGCCTTTTTCCAATCAGAACGTAGAACCGCCAACACAACTGTATCCCACCATTGACCTTTGAAGAATCGATGATCTTTAAAACACGCTTCTTGTTTCATTCCTAGTGACTTACATAATTTAATGGCAGCCAAGTTCTTGCTGATGGTTTCGGCGTAGATGCGGTGTATGCCTAACTCTGAGAAACCAAAATCAGCGAGGGCTTCAGAAGCTTCTATAGAAAGCCCTTTTCCCTGAGTTTCCCTCGATAAAGCACAGCCCATTGAAGCTTGTTTATCGCGTTCAAGACGTAAACAAACAGTTCCAATAAACTTCCCCGAGTCTTTGCTTTCAACCGCTAATTGAAAAGACTGGCGTGGGACTTCCAAAGCCTGCGCAACAAACAACTGAGTTAGCTCTCGATATTTGTTAGGTTCGCAATCACTTTCATCATAGAAACGCTGATACTTAGCGTCTTGAGACATCGCAACAAAGGCACACTCGTCTTCGAGACTCATATCTCGAAGAATCAACCTGTCAGTTTCCAGCTTAAACATCAAAATTCCTTTTTATCTTATAGCCTTGAAGGGAAAAGTCGCGGAGGTGTTTACTCGTATACTTTCCCGTTATGCTTCAACCAACCATGAGTGTGATGATTACGAGGGTCTTTGTGCGTCCAGTGCATTACGCCACCTTTATTGTTCCATTCATATTCACCATAAAATTCAACTCGATCGCCCTTTGCCAGTCCCTGAACACGAGGCGCTAAGTCAATATTATGTGCGACTAACAAGGTTTGTCCGCTATCGAGTCGCAAAATGAATTTCTGATGTCGAGAGCCTTTATTATCATCAGGAAGTACTCGATACACCGTACCCGATCCGCGCACCTGAACGTCGCTTTGGTGATCTTCGTAAGCTTGCTTAAGTCGCGTATCATTCGCTTGAACATGACTGATGCCGAAGCTAAGCAGCACCAAAAGTAGAGCGCAAAATTGTTTCATTCCTTTCATTTCCCATATCTGTGTGTTGATTTGGGATACTTGCTGGGCATCCCCTCTTTTAACGATGCTTGTACTGAGTCGGACAATAACCTCTCGAAACGTCCGAACTGCGCAGTTTTACATGCTTGGTCGAGCGCCCAGAAACACGTGAGCGCCACAGCTTAAAACTGCCAAGCTTGAGATGGCTACGCATAAAACGAATCACTTGCGATTCATTCAAACCAAATTGCTGTTCTATTGCTTCAAACGGCGTTCTGTCTTCCCACGCCATTTCAATAATTCTTGATTCATTCTCTTTGGATAACATCATACATACTCTTCCTTAATAAACTGGGAGAAATACGCTCGTTCCAAATTTAAAGATCACAGGACAAACACTTTGAATTGAACGCGTTATAACGTTCGATAAAACAACAGGCTACCAACTAGGCAATCATGGGATTAAATAAGCTTGTGCGAACTCTCTAAGCACTCTCGCATTATTGTGGTATTTGCTATCCCCGCACTTTGTGCCATCTACTCTGATGTCCGGGCTGGAATATGCAGGTATAACATCTCGCTCATAAGACATCACTGTGCCTCTGTCAGCACAAATTGTACCGAAGGAATATTGAGGAGCTCTTGGATACGTTCCAGAAATGTAACTTTCTATACTATCAAAATCTTTCAATAACGTTTTATAGTCATGATTAGCACCACTTAAATGGCCAATTTCATGCTCCATTAAGTAATCAGGGCAGTTTATCGCTAAAGAAAAAAAGTAGGATACCGAAGAAGACATACCACAATAATCAGACTCAAAGCTAAAATTATAATTAGAAAATACTATCCCAGTAAAAATGGGGACGCCGTCTTCTGTTGTTTCTGGAATCGGTTCTTCCATCGAGAGTTTTAATAACCTCTCTGCTGCGCCCAAATCTTGAAACCAAAGGCTGTCGATTTCAGACGTATAAGTCACCTTAGTGACTTTTCTCGTCATAGGGACGCAGGAGTTTTTTAACACCAGATTCGAATAGCTTTCCCATGTCGCTATTTTAGAGGCTATAAATGCTTTGGAATATTCATCTAACACCGATTCATCAACATAAAGGTGGATTTCTGTATTCAAAACCTCGCTCTGTACACAAGTAGGAAACTCGATGCTTTGAGCATTGGAGAGTCGACTATTGCTCAACACTATAATCAAAACACAACCAACTAACTGGATGAGCCTTTTAAAAGAACTCTCACTGACTCGTGTATTCATTTCCACCCTCTCCCTATATTCAAAACCACAAAGAGCATCAAAAACGCCGTGACTTAAGATTCATATCAACCCCCATTACACATATAAGCATTGGCCTCTCAAAGTAACCTGCACTACCTGTGTTTTTCAGAAAATAAAAAGCTCGCCATACAATGACGAGCCTTGTTGATTATGGGAGCTTAACGCTTATAAGACCTTAACCTTAACAGATCTAGCCACTAAGACAGCTGATCGCGTAAAGCCAATTCAACGTTTTTCAATACTTTGAACTCTTCTCGAGTACAACCGCGCGCCACGGAAACCCAATGGTCGCCAGTTTCATCGGCCCCTTTAAACTCTGCACGCAACTCATATCGTCGCCATGTAACAAACGCCAAAATAAAGGTCAGTGCAAGCATTGGTAAACCGAACTGAGGAACAAATGCCCAAGTCGCCGCCGAGAGGACTAAAGCCAACGAAACGATATTGATTGCGTTTTCTTTAAGACCCAATTGACGAATTTCTAACTGTTTGATTTTACGTAAGCTATACACATCTTTTTTAACTCGGAGTTCATCAGAACCCACCAGAAAGTCTGATGCTTTGTATGACCTACGAAGTCGCACTAAATTCGCTAACCTGTTGCGTGTTTGGTTCTTATTCATCGCCTTTCTCCATGTTATTTAAAGGTTAGTAAAAACTAATATAATCATGAAGTTAATGAACGAATGCTTGTTTTATAAATCAAACCAATATTAAAATCAAGCCTATGCAATTAATAACAATTATAACAACACCACTTAGCATATAAAATTCAAATAAAAAGAAGGCTTATTGAGGAGTCTACTCATCGTAAATCGATGTACTTTAGTTAAGTGAGATATAGGCCGATAATATTTCCAATAACCGACCAAACATACCAAACGGCGGGCATAATTCCTCCTGCTTTGTAACCACTTATTTCAACGCGATTTTTGCGACAAACTTCGTGTTCAAGGAATGCTGAACAGTGGTCACATAACGCTCCACTTGTCATAGGTCGCATAACTCCCTTGCCCACTATCCATCCGGCTTTTAAATACCTGAATCACTCAATTGAACATATCAATATAGCTTATCGATTAAGCAATTGATCTCATAATGTAGAGTCTGTACGCTTACACTATGCACACGGTTACCTAATGAAGATCACGATGAACGAACTACTGACATGCGGTATGGAACAGAAACAACGAACAACGGTGACGAGTTTATTCGCAAGAAATGGATTTAAGATCGCAACGACTGACTTTGATGATGTGACTTTCGAACGTGAAAATGTGTTGGTCAACGTTCGATTTGATTCCTCTTCTAACGTTGAATCGATTTCAATTCTAAACAACTAACGAGCTCACAAGCAGGTCGCTAAAATAATTGAATGGCCAACATTCGAGTCATTTTAGCGTATCTTGCAACCTGCCATTTTCTACTTCATCCCCATCCTCTTCTTTTCAAAAGCCACCGAGTGACAATTAAATCAATAACTCGCAATTCCATGAGCTTGGCTTATATTTATTAATACCCTTTGAACAAAAATCCGAAATGATGCCTATGTTCCTAACTCGGTTAATTTATGTCAGTACGCTTTCCGAATGTTGTGATTCCAAAGCATTGGAGGAGATACTCGCTATCTCGCGAGATCATAATCGGCAAAGCCATTTAACGGGGCTTCTCAGCCATAATCAAAAGTACTTTCTTCAATGTATTGAAGGGTCTAGAGAGGCCGTTAACCACACATACAATCATATTCTTAACGACGAGAGACACAATCACGTCGCAATACTTTATTTTAAAGAGGTTGATAGCAGAGAATTTGGAGACTGGTCGATGGGAGACATTCCGCAGTCCAATTTAACCGAGCTGTTGAACTTACAGTTTTCAACATCTGATCAATTTAACCCGTACGAAATGTCTGGCGAAAGTGCTTATCGAATGCTTTTAGAGTTAAAGCAAAATTTGCCATCTGAATAGATCTTCGACCCGACTTAATCCGTAGAGCGAGCAACAAAAAGCCCCAACGTATGGGGCTTTTTGCGTTTTATTGTAAAGGCAACTATTCGTTATTCTTCGGTGAACTCTAATCGCTCTCGCTGCTCACCGCTTCTTGTTCACTGCCAGCAAGAGCTTGCTGTTCGGCGGTAATATCAGATTCTTTGAACACAATGAACGCGCGGCGGTTTAATGCATCGGCTTTTTCAGAGCGTTCATTAATCGCAGGCTGCAACTTACCAAATGACTTCACTTCCCAGATAAACTGCTTAGGATCGAGTTTGGTTTTGAGGTATTCAACCACCGTTTCTGCGCGGCGCTCTGCCAGCTTTTCATTGTAAGAAAGTGAACCCGATTGGTCGGTGTGCCCTGCCACCATTATGCTGCCTTGCAGGCCGCTCAACTTCGTTGTGAAGTCATCTAACTGAGTTAGATCTTCTTGCTTGAGTACTGACTTATCGAAATCGAAGTGTGGCGTCATTGCCATATAAACTTTACGTTCTGGTTTTGGTGGCTCACAGAAAGGCATCTCTTCGTACTTCTGAGCTTCTTCAAACACAATAAATGCACGGCGGTTCTCCGCTCGGTCTTTATCTGTCTTACCAAACAGAAGAGGTTGAGTCTCACCAAGATGTTTCACTTCCCAGTCATATTGCGTTGGGTCTAGTTGCCCTTTCAAATAATCTGCGACCGATTTAGCACGGCGCTGTGAAAGACGTTCGTTGTATTCCAGAGAACCTTTGTAATCAGTATGGCCGACAATCGTGATACGCCCTTCGAGGCCTCTGATCTCTTTAACAAAGGTATCCAAGTTGATCTTATCGAGGTCGCGTAATTGGTATTTATCAAACGCAAAATGCTCTGCGATGGCGATGTGCACCTCACGCTCTGGCGCCAAACACTCGCTGATTAAAAACTTAGACACATCGATGCCTGCGAACTTGTCTCGGTTCTCCTGGCTCACATAGGTGTCGGTTGCACAGCCGGACAGCAGCAAAGTACTCATCACTGCGCTTATTAGGAAAATAATTGTTTTCATCTTACTCTTTACTGTCACTTTGAATTCTCAACTCTTAACTTTCAACCCGCTTTGGGGCATGCTTAGATCTTACCGACTAAGTTAATAAACACGCCGGATGCGTCGTAGTCGTCATCATTGGTTAAGTCACTATCAAACGCAGAGAAGTTATAACCAATCCCCATTTTGAAGTTCTCGCCGATGTGCTTGTTCACCGAAACTAACGCACCGTGTTCTAGCTCATCGTTGAGTGTGTCTGTTTTCCAGTGGTATTCACCCGTCACATCCCACTCTTTCATCACACGGTAAGAAGCGCTTAATCCGTATAGGTCGATATCGCTTTTAACCAGCTCATTCGAACCAGATGCTCGTTCAAAAGCTTGCTGTTTGTCTTTATGGGCGTACTTAGTACCGATATCCCAGTGTTGGTCAATCGAATAGATCGCCTCAACTTCAATGATCTGACTGGTTTCGTCTTGATAATCCACATCGCGATCCAGTTGATCGAAATCTGCAATATACGTGTAGCGGCTCAGTAAATTGAGTCGATCGTTGTAGATCGGACGATACGCGAGGCCGCCAGTGGCTTCAGTAAATTGCGCCATAGTTTCGCCCGTAGTCTCGCTTTCGGTAATGGAGTAGTTGTACTTGCCGAACAATGTGTACTCTTCCGTTAAGTGATGCGTATAACGGTTGGTCGTCACGATTTGTTGAAGTTCTCGCTGAGCGATGTCAGGGTCGTCTTCACTCTTATCCACTCGGTATTCAAATTTGTGGCTAAGGGTTATGTCATCTAGGTCAATTGAGGCATTGAAGCTGATAGATTCACGCTCTGTGGTAATGTTCTGGTCATCTTCAATTTCACCAAGCTGATAACCAATCCCCATCTCGACATCTTCCGTCACATCGTAGCCAAAGCCGTATGAGTCGATACGGCCATGACCATCATTTTCATCAACAAACTGGTTCTCTTGGTAAAAATCGACACTGCTGGTGAGATCTGCACGCTGACCAACAATCACGTTGTTTTGGCCTTCGTAGTTATCATCTACATAAGTTACGTAGGTTGAGTGGTCATCGGATACATCGTAAGTCACAGTCGCTTCTGCTACTTGGCCTCGGTCGCCATCGGTGTATTCGCCACCAAGAGACAAGTCTTCCAACACTTGGAATTCAGCACCAATCGACGCGCTGTCGTTTTCATCATAGTCATCCGACTGGTCGACGGTCTTTTGCCCTTTGACGTAAACGCTGTTCTCGCTGTCCCACATGTATTCCAAACGCACACCTGCTAAGGTCGCATCGCTGTGCTCGTCGTTTTGGTTAAGCTCTTCAGTTTGTTGCCCTGCCGCCGAAACCTTAATGTGCTCGGTGATTTTAACTTGAGTCTCAATCTCAATCATTTCAGTATCTGTTTCTAGATTACCATCGACATCGCGCTCTTCATTGGTCGAGAAACGAGATAGCACCGCCAAGCGATCAGTTGCTTGTAAACGAAGTTCAGCACCGTATGCCTCTTGCTCTAAATCATCGCTGCTGCTCGCGTAGCTGTATCCCGCGTCTTTGTCTCGATACCAAAGTTTCAGGTCATTACCAACGGCACCAAAGATGGTTGGGGCAAGGTCATAAAGGCTGGTGACAGCGGTGATTTGGACACTATCACCCTCGCGGTCTTCCAACGTGTCGCCAATGGGCGTAAAGGTTAAACCACCATCAGTAGAGACGAAATTCGACTCGGTTTGCCTACCTTCACTATGTGCAAACTCAGCCTTAATGTAGGTCCCCTCAGTGGCACGTAGCGTTAAGTCCGTTCCATAAGACTCGTAATCTTGATTGTCCTTTTCTTGAGTCGCATACGTCACGCCAGCACCAACGTAATCGTTGATCCAACCTTTAGCACGACCACCGTAAGACATCGCATCTAATGAATCTGAACCTTGTGGGACGTACTCATAGTCGACAACCAGAAAGTTTTCGTAATCATCGCCGTTTTCAATCACGCTGCCAAAGCTGTCGGATAGAATGTTATCGAGTGGCTTGGTCAAAATAATGCGACCTTGGTACGGGTCAAAGTCATAGTCGACGCCCGGCTCAAGTGGGATTTCATTCTGCACTAGGCCAGATTCATCTTTTACTTTGACGTAAACTTTGTCACTTCCCGGTACCGCTTCACCATGACGAAGGAAGTACAGAGAACCGCCTGTGCCCAAGAACTCATCGTGTGCATACAACGAGTCTGCTTCTGCGGTAAAACCAACCATGTTCAGACGATCTTCACCGTATTGTGTAGTATCGCGAGTGCGATAATCAGCTTTGAAACCATAGAGGCTACGGTTGTAATCGTTGTTCTCAGTGCCTGTTAAACCCGTGTTGTAGTTACCCCACAAGTATTGAGACTTATCGTATTCCACATTGAGGTAAACCTTGCCCTTGGTGTTGACCACTTTTTCGATGTTTGAGCTGTCACCATAGTTACCGTAATAAAGCTCATCGTCGTCTTCGAGGATATCGAACACATCCGAATCGTCTGAGGCGAACGGATGTTTGAACATGTCTTTGATTTCACTTTCTCGCGTATCAAAGTGAGTTGTTACACGAAGTTTGTCGCCAAATTTACCCTGACCAAAGTACGCTAAACGACCTTGGTTATAGATGTCATTTTGATACTGGTCATCGACACTTAATGCATCGCTATTACCAGACACATTATTCTTACCAACATAAAGATCAGCCAAACCGGTTTGTGCGTAGTACGTATCTGGAATACGAACGTACAGCTTGTAACGACGTTCATCACCGTTATCAAACACAACCTTGGTAGGGAAAATGTAGGAGTCTGTTGGTAAGTACTGCTCTGCATATAAGTTGCCATCTTCGACATCAAATTCATCTTCACCGATGATGACTTTATCTACGCCTTTCAAGCCAGTGCCGATGAACTTCGCTAAACCCGCATTGGTCGGGATGTTGTGACGCATCAGCTTTGCCTGTCCGTAACTTTTACCTTTGCTCTCTTCATCGTCGTTATCGTTTCGGTCGATATCGACTTCAGAGTCCGGCTTAACTAAGTCAGTCACACCAACGGTGGTCACATCCATGTTGCCATCTTTGTCCCACGCTTTTAGGCGGAACATCAGCTGCTCACCGACCTCAAACTGATAATCAACATCAGTTTGACCATCCCAATTGATGTCAGAGTCGTTCGCCAGTTTATCGCCTTCAAGCACAGCGATTGGCTCAGACAGACCAAAGTCACCCACTCGGTACACTTCCAACTGGTACTTTTTGATGTAGTAACCGTAGTTGGTGGTAATGGTGAAACCGACGCTGTCACGCAGTGTGCCTTGTTCGACTTCTAATTCATCGCTGACACTGACATCTAATACTGGGTCAAAGCGAGTGATGTCACGGCTTGCCCAAATAGCGCCTTGCTCTAAGTAAATACGCGAGCTGTCTTGGTCTTGGTTCGGCTTGGTGATTTCAATGCCAGTCGTCTCAGAACCGAGTTTTTCAAGCTTACCTGTGTCTTTCGCTACCGCCATCACAGGAATGGCCGTTAACACACACGTCGCTAAACGAGACTTACTAAATACTTTCATACAATTTCCAGTTACGGTTCCAATGGCTTACTTCTGTTCAC
The DNA here is from genome assembly GCF_041471145.1 of Vibrio sp. 10N.261.54.A5. NCBI lineage: Bacteria > Pseudomonadati > Pseudomonadota > Gammaproteobacteria > Vibrionales > Vibrionaceae > Vibrio > Vibrio sp. 10N.261.54.A5. Next base: position 20,519 of record NZ_JBFRNU010000034.1, read on the forward strand.
TTTGTTGGTCTTTGCGATGAACGCTAAAGTTGAACTTGGTGAGCTTGTTCGGGGTAATTCGCAACACTTTTGGGTTTTCGCTCACCACTTCCATGGAGGTGGAGAGCGAATCAGTGTCCAACTTCACGAGGAAGTTCTTACCTTTCTTATTGAGTACCCATTGGTCGGGCACGTGGTAACGACCGTACTGGTCTGTGTAAATAACGATTCCCTCAACCGTCATCAACTTAACGCCCGGAATACCATCTTCGTAAATACCTTTGTTCTCGATAACGATTTCCCACAGGTAATCCTCGCCATCGCGATACAGGTTTCTGGTTACGTTGAGGTTTTCCGCGCTCAGTCCCTTTTTCTTGTCTGATTCATGCTTAAACTGAATCTGACCTTGTGCGTCGAACTCGATACGAGAGCCCGCATCGGTTGTGACGTAGAAATCAAAGCTTTGCTGTGTGCGAGTTTTAAATTGAATCACCACTTTGCTGGTTTCTGGCAGTGTTCGGTTCACTGAATGTCCCCAAAGGTCACCAAGCTCCAAACCTTGTTCAAGTGCAGTGGTTATCGCACCATCTTGAATAGCAACGTCTTGACCATCACGAATGATGTGCGTCGAATCAGCGATGTAGCCTTGTGTTGCTAAGTTCGCAGTTAGCTCAACATCAAACGCGGTTGCATCAGCTTGGAATCCATCTTTGTTATGATCTTCAAAAACTTTACCGATGATCGATGAGGTATCGAACACCTTGTCCGGCTCAATGGTCACTTTGGCGGTGTCTTCATTAGAAACAGCCGAGCCATCAACCTTCGCTACTGCGGTGTTGATGTAATCACCAAAAGTGGCACCTACCGACACACGTAATAAGTAACGAATACGCAGTTTTTCACCCGGGTCAAAGTTCAACGATGTGAACATTAACTTACCTGTGTCTGATGGTTCTTGAGAGATAGCCTGATCGTCTTCCGTACCAAACTCACCATCAATGCCGCTTAGCACAACTTCTGATGTATCCACGATGTATTTCAGACCACCTGGGTAACGGTCTTCCACAGTCACGTTCTTAAAGTAAGATTCATTGTTGTTCTCAACGATGATCTCGTACTCAACCGCATCACCCACTTGCGCGGTATCTTGCAACGCAGACTTGGTCAGCTCCAACTCTCCAGAATTATCAGGAATCTTCTTGATATGAGTAGTTACACTGTCGCTGGTTTCGGTACCGTCAGATTCGGTCGCCGTAAAGGTATTGGTAATGTCGTCATCCAAGCCCTTACCTAGCGTACCCACGACCTCAAACGCGTAAGCATTTCGTTTGTTGGATTTCAGGTTAACGGTTGTGTCTAAGTCTTTATTCGAAGGGAAAGAATGACGCTGAATAACCGCGCCCGAGTCGTCGACTTCCACACCTTCAATTGTCCAATCGATAAAGACTTTATTACCTGTGCTGTTTTGTAGTCCACTGATCTCATCGGTTAGACGAACATTAGCCGCGTTACCTTGACCGTTGTTGGTCACGGCTAAGTAATAAGTGACACTGTCTTCATCTTCGGTGTATTCAGGCTTATCAGAACGTTTTTCAACAACCAGATCAGCACCCACTGGCGGCAAATCCAAAGCAGATACTTGATCTGCCACTGCTTGCATCGAGGTTTCAGAGGCCAACATGCCTTTAGAACGAGCGCGCATCGCTGGGCTACCAGTTAAGTCGAGGTAGTATCCAAGCACATCGATATTAGTCAGCATGTCTTCGTTGACCGTCAATGTGAACGTGTAATCAATCTTGCCGCCCGGCGAGATGTCGACCAAGGTGAACAGGTCTTTGTCGTCATCAAAGGTGCCAGGTTGAGTTTCAGCCCCTTCTGATGTTGCCGTTAGTGTCCATTCATCAAACGCATTACTAAAATTACCATCAATATGATCACCCATGGATTCAGAGAACTGGGTGTAAAGCGCGACATCTTTGGCTATACCTCGGCCTATGTTTTGCACCACTAAGTGATACTCAACCTGCTCTCCCGGCACGTAATACGGGGCATCGGTAAACAGCTCAGCTTGAACCACAGCCGCAACTGTTTGAACTGGAGGACTGATAACATCGCCGCCATCTACTTGCGCAGTATTAATGATGTGTCCGGTCGCGGTATCGACTACGGTGCCTTTTGAGCGGAACACAACTGTGCCGTGCGGTGCAATATCCACACTGTACTCAATCGGGCTAATTTGCTCCGTCGTCGTTCCTACCGTGGTTGACTCAACAACCAAAGAAGTGGTTCCAGCAACAAAAGCAGGCCCAGTGGTACCATCGTAATAGCCCACCTCTATCGTGCTCATGTCATCGACAACACTTAAATCGCTGATGTAGTTGTTAGAGGTGTTTTCAATGGTAATCAAGAATTCCAGCTCACCACCCGGCTCATACTCGGTTTGTACGTTAGTTTTCGTCGCAACAAACTCAGAGTCTTTCGGTGTCATGACTACCGTTGAGTCTTGTGGTGTTCCGTTATAAGTGATGGTTGCCGTGTTACTGATATCGCCAATCGCCGTCGTACGAATCAACGCCTTAACATGGAATGTCACGGTACTTTGTGGCGCCACATCCATACTCACATCGATATCTTCACTCAAGTCGAACGTCTTGGGAGTGACAACAGAGCGATCATCCGAGGCGTCAAAGCTCACTTCCCATAGTAGGAATGCCGACTCTTGTTTATCCGCGGTCGTGTCGACTTGAATGTCACTGATGATGTCTTGAAGTTGAACACCAGATGCAAACGCATCAGAGCTGTTGGTTACGGTGATGTCGTAGTTAATCAGCTTGGTTACTTCATACGATGGCGTATCAACCGTCTTCTTGACCGAAACCGTCGCCAACACTGGTGTACTGGTAGCACTGTCATCAAATGTTGTGCCGTCAAAGGTCGCTGATGCGATGTTAGTAATATCGCCTGTCGCCAACGGATTAGTCGCAACTTGAATAGTGAAAACAATACTGTCTTGAGGCGCAATATCGAGCGTCTCATGAAGGTCTTCACCACGGGTTGCATCCGGTACTGGGGTTTCACCGGTTGTCGATACCGCCGATATTTGGATTGAAGCAGGGTCAAAAGCTTGTTCAGTCGTACCACCTGCAATCGTGGTTTCAACCGACTTCAGCGCATCTTCAATAGCAACATCTTCAGCCCAACCTAAGCCGTTATTCTTAACGGTCACGGTGTACTGAAGTGTTTCTCCCGGAAGGTACTCTGCTTTATCGACATCTTTAGTGATCTCAACTTGCGCATCTTCTGGAATGTAGGTCGCGTCTGCAGAGTGCTCACCGTCGTCGCTATCAACTTTAACGACGTTAGTGATCTCGCCTTTGGCTTTATCATTAACAGTGTTGGTCACGACAAATGAATAACTGTCACCCGGGTGAATGCTGTAAGTCGCACTATAACCCTGTGCGTTATTAACCACATCTTTGCGAGCGTTCAGTGCTGGATCGCCACTGCCATCAAGCTGTTCGTCACTAATGACCCAATTACCTGTCAACGCTTGTTCTTGATCTGGGCTGTTAGCCACCTCTGTCATGATGGTGTCGATACGATCGGTTAGAACTTGATCGACAAGGTAACCTTCACCCGTGTTAGCCACAGTGATCTTGTATGAGATTGGTTGACCCGGTTGGTATTTGGCATCAGGTTCTGCAATTGGCGTCGTTTCTTTGGTTAGAACCAATTGACCCGACTTCGGAGTGATAAAGCCTTCTCGTAAGCGAGCGATCTTCGAATCGTCCAAACCATGTCGCAGATAAGCCGTATTGGTAAAGCGCCCAATCGCGTCATCTCGTACCTTGCCTTGGACGTGAATACGGACAACTGTGTACTTATCGCCGCCACCCGTACCGGCATCGTCACGCCCTGCCATCTTGATCGATTCGACAGGTAAATCGATGTCTGGACTGTTTTGAGCAACTAGCTTATCTAGCTCTGAAAAATCATTAGCGTCAGGGTCTGACGGCGCCGAGTTATAAAGCACATCGTAATCAACCGTCCATTCTGTCAATGCCGTTTTCATTGAGCCATCGACGGTTTCGACTTCAAAGCCGCTGATGATGTCACGAATCGAAAACAGGCCAGAATCCACATCGTCATTGGTGATGTCGATGTAGTAATTCACTGTTCCACCCGGCACGTACTCAGGCGTATCCGTCCATTTATCAATCAGGATATTCGAGCGGCCCGGATCAAGTACGATGTCGTTGGTGTTATCACCGTTCACTTGCGCCGTGTTGGTAATAGTGCCTGTCGCTGAAGTCGACACGGTGCCTTTCACGTCAAACACAATACGCTCACCAGGACGAAGATCGACAGTTGCATTCAATGGTACGCTACCGTTGTAGTTACCTTGCACGTCATAAGTGCCAACAGGTTCAACCGCAATAGCCGTTGTCCAACTAGAGAACGCATCATCACCATCTTCAGTTTTAATGGTGTGAATCGCATCAATAACGCTCACGTCATTTGCGATGCTATCGCCTGTGTTATCTAACGTAACTTGGTACTCAACATCACCACGTGGTGCGTAAGTACAACCGCTGCCATCGTTTGAAGGAACAGAACACCCTGCCGATTCACCATCGGTATACACCAAGGTTTTGAAGTAATCGAGCTCAGCATCTTTAGGTGGTATCACTTGCGATGTTGCAGAGTCACTTCCTGCCGTCACTTGGTTCGCATCAATCGTGCCCAAAGCGTCGTCACGAACGACACCGGTTAAGTTAAAGGTCAGCACTTCTCCCGCGGCAATATCGGTTTCAATATCAAGGTTGCCACTGGTGTTGTAGCTTGGTACATAAGTATCCGCGTTGGCATCAATACCATTGCTGACTTCATGGGTCATATCGCCAGAAACAAAAGCGGATTCCGTTTTACCGCCAATCACTTCGACTTGAATGTCTGTGATTGTGTCTTTGATTTGAATATCATTCGCCCAACCGTTTTCGGGGTTAGTGACGACAAACTCATACTCAACTTCGTCACCCGGCAGATAGGTATCCCCATCATTGAACGGGTTGCCGTTAATCGACACCACGCGTTTTTCAACACTGATATTATTTCCTAGTGGCATTAGAGTCGCAGTACGAACCTTACCGTCATAATTCGCTTTGTTTTGAATATCGCCCAACGCATCCTCACGAATCTCAGCATGGATGGTGAACGTTAGGCTTTCTTGAGGCGCGATAACAATGTCGTTATCAATATTGACGTTATTACCAGAAACGAAGTCAACCGCGTCTGTAATCGAACCTACCGCTGCCGTTTTTTCTAGCTGCACTTCCCAACCAGATAAAAATGGCTGGCCGACAGGGTCAGTGCCAGACGTCGAGGCATCTTCTGCAATGCGAGTCTGAATTGCAGAAATAGTATCTTCAAGGCGAGAACCATACTCAATACCATTACCCGTGTTCTTAATTTGAACTCGGTAGTAAACCTCACTTTCACCAGCGACTTGAGAATACTCAGTCTTTGCCGAGGAGAGGCCTGCGTCATAAAATGCTTTCTTAGAGAACGAAATTTCAGGCTCAGCCATCTTTGCAGGTGGAGATACGGCAATTAGTTCATTTCCGTCATCTTCATCGATGTACGCTCGGTTAGTGAAAGAACCTACTGCTTTCGGACTGATTTTGGCCTTGATGACGTAACGCACAAACGATGACAATACTACACCGCCAAAGTTGTCTGCCGATATATCAAAGTGCGTATCAATCGGTTGATTGTCTTTAATCGAGTTATCTACATCAGGATCTGAAATCCCCGATCCATCAGCGAAAGTTTCAATCGTCCAACTATCAAACGCCGAACCGCGAGTTCCATCGTAGTATTGAGTCGTTATCTGGTCGATATCATCACGTAAACTGATGTCATCAACGTGCGCCGATGCGATGTTCTCGATTAGGATTTCATACTCGATGTAGCCGCCAGGCATGTAATTGGTAGCACCAACCAACTCATTACCATCCGTGTCGTAATACGCCAGAATGTTCTTTTCAAAATCAACTTTTCGAGCTTCTTGACGAATATCATGAGATATCGTGTCGCCATCGACGGTTAGAACGTTAACAACATCGCCATTGGCTTTGTCATTGATGGTCGCGACAACTTGGTACTCAAGCTTAGCGCCCATCGGAATATCGGCTTCAACATTTAGGTTACTGTTGGTTGATGTGTAAACATTGCCAGCACCTGCGCCCGCATCCACATACTCAGAATCAGTTCCAGTTGCGATCGATGTGATGGTCCAATCTGAATACGCTGGTCCTGTATTACCATCCACTAAGCTGACCGTAATATCTTCGAGGTTATCGACGATTGGAATATCGTGAGCGTTACCTTTGCCGTCATTCTCAATCACTAAGTGATAGGTCACGGTTTGAGCGGGCTCGTACACCGCTTCATCAGTCGTTTTATCAAAATCTAAATGGTAGTCATCGGGAATCACGACGGTATCTCGATAATGAATATTACCGACCGCATCCGGTCTTACGGTACCTGTTACTGTGTAAGTCACGTCTTCGCCAGCATCGATATCAATCGAGGTTACGATGTCAGTGTCGTTCGCAACATCACCGTCTTTGGTACCATCTGTTGTACCCGCGTTCGCAGGATCGCTCTTAGCAACCGCCACCGTAAACTTGTTTGAACCTACCGAATCATCGAAAAATGGATTACCTGAATTGCCATCTTGTAGCTCCACTGATATGTCATTAATCAGTTCGTTAACGTCTACGTTGTTTCGATAACCATGTCCATCTTGAGAGTTGTACCTAATGGTATAAGTCAACTCATCTCCCGGAGAGTAGCGGTTAATGTTAGTAGTGCGAACAACGCCGCCGTTATTATGTACCTGATGGTTTTCAGCCACGGCACGTTTGGCATACTCACAATCGTCAGTACAACCGGCATTATCATCATGAATCAGCACGGCTTCGTTGCGGATTATGCCGCCGTCTCTGTCCGCTACACCGTTAGATACCGCATTGTCTTTGACATGCGCCTTAATACGCACCGTGACAAAGTCTTTGGCCGGAATTGAAACTGGGAACTCCACATCTTCAGTCGTTTGAGGGCCGAAACCAGAGCCAGTATCAACAGACCAATAGTCAAACGGGTTTTGATTAAGAACATCTTCTACTTCACCATCTTTATCATTCGCTAGCGTAGTAGTGATCTCACTCAGGCGATCCATGAAGATAAGATCGGTCTCATCAGTGTCACTGTTATTGCCAATAACGATGGTGTAGGTGAGATCTTCACCCGGCGTGTAGCGGACAACATCGGTCGTTTTGGCTAATGAAACATTGATGTCATAGGTACTGTGTGAGTTATCTATTTGTGCAGAAGAGCTGTGGTCACGGTCCGTGATAGGGTCGTAAACATCAACACGGTTGGATACTTGTTCTTCTTCATAGTCAGACTTAACAATGCCGCTCACCTCATAGTGAACCCACCCTCCGGGAGTGATATCAACGTCGGTATCGATGTCAGTGTCGTTAGCAATGTCACCGTAACGAGAACCCGGTTTATCGGTGTTGGTCGAACCTACAATTGTCCAGCTATTAAAGAAGTTAAGCGCCGAAATACTATCTTGTACCGTTGCGTCATTTGCATAGCCAACACCGCGGTTATAGATATAAATATCGAACGTAGCGCGCTCACCTACAACAAAGTCGGTATTTTGAGCTGTCTTAGCGACTACAAGATTAGGTTCACTAGGATAGGTGCGTACCGTATCCGATAGATTAGTATCTGGTCCCGTCACTGTTGCGGTATTGGTGAATGCTCCCCAAAGAATCTCACTGTCGACACTGCGATCGAGTGTCCCAACAATGGTATAAGTAATCGTCGCACCTGGCGGGATCTGAGCGGTGGCATCCAGATCATTGTTATCCGAGAACGATCCAGGGTCAGTCACAGCTTTCACCCACGGAGAGTCTGCCTCTCTTTCTGCACTGATCGTCCACGATGAGAACACGGGCTTGGTTTCACCCGGCTCGTGAAGGAGCTCAGCTTCTATGGTGCTGATTTCATCTTTGACATTGATGTTAGAGGCGAAACCGTTCCCTGCTGGGTTGGTAATGCTGATCGTATAAGTGACAGTATTGGTGGTGTCGGTATACGCGTTTTGTTCGTTATGACCATCAACACGCTTATCCAATACTAAGTAGTAATCTCGTGGGTATGAGCCTCTGTCGGAATAAAGCACGCTGTCGACCGTCACTTCATTACGGATTTCATCATCGGCAATGGGGTTTACGATCGCTGCAATGCTATAAACGATCTTATCGTGTGGGGCCAACTTAGCCTTCTCGTCCAGGATAAGTTTATTGCTTTGATTACCTTCAATTTGACCAGTAAAGCCGGGATCACTGTTTGTCGAAATTGAGCCGTCAGAGGCATAGGATTTCGCAGTAATAACCCAGCTCAAATACGCTTTAGTCGGTGTATCATTAATAGACTGAGTCATGACAGAGACTAAATCATCATAAACCGGTACATCAATCGCGTAGCCGTCACCGTTATTCTCTACCGTGATGTCGTAGTTCAGGGTACCGCCAGCTGAGTAGTAACGAGAATCCACTTCCTTTTGGACCTTTAATTTCGAGTTTGGCATTTGTACACCAGAGCCCGACTCGCCTAAGTTATCCCCTAAACACAAACCCGCATCGGTACCATCATCAACAATCTGACCCACACTGGTGTCTGCCACTTTTGCGGTCAGCTTATAATGAACGAAGCCCTCAGGTGCGAGGTCGACTTTCAAATTGATGTCGTTTGTTGTCCAAGTATTGTAATTAAATGAACCATAGTTCGATCCGTCACCACTTCTATCAGCGACTTCAAGCTTCCACTCGGAAAATGCTGAAGCGTTAGAGCCATCCGCTTGCTCTGTCACGATACAAGCAAATTTATCGACAACTTCGATATCATTGGCAAAAAACTCTGTGTCCTTGTTAGAAATAACAATGTCATAGACCACTTCGTTATCACCGGCTATCCCCGGAACATAAGTAGTATCTGTGGTGTTCTTATTACGTGTAATTTGACTTGACGACGTCGTCAGAACGTCTTTCGAATCGAGAATATTAGCCAAAGCATCGCCAGAATCAGCGAGGCCATCAGCATCAACCACTCGGGCAACGACTTGGGGGATTTGACCAATAGACACAGGGCTAACGTCCACCACAACGGAATAAACAATCTGCTCACCGGGATAGATAGACACTTTGTCTTCTAGTGACTTGTTGGACTCCTTTCCAGATGCATTGAGTTCAGAAAGGCTATTAGAACCGATCGAGGTCACTTCATTGGTCCAAAAATCGTAAGGGTTACCAACCGTGTCAGTTGCGTTCTTTTCGTTGCTGACATCGTTACCTAGATCGGTTTCAAGATCCGCAAGAAACTGCTGAACCGAATAATGGTACGCGATACCAGTGTTTGCTTGATTAGCAACCGTGACCGTATAGGAAAACTCATCGTCGACTAGGTAGTTATCCGATTGGTTCAAGGTATGTGTCAGGGTGATACTAGGCTCAGTGGGTGGAGTGATAACCTCATCAACTGTGACCAAGTCATCGCGTGTTTCAGCGATTATACCGTCATTAACGATGTCGCCGACTAAATTGTCGGCAACGGTCGCTTGAATTTCGTAAGTCACTGACCCACCTATATCAATCGACGCAGCACTTACTGATAAGTCCCCTGATTCGGCGAAGGTGCCTGGATCGCTTTTGCTGCCTTCAACCTTGCTTACTGAGTTAACGTTGTCAGTAAAGGCTTGTTGCAAAGCCCCTTCAATATTGAGTGCCTTTATGTCTGAAATGACATCTTGAACGTCGAGCGCCTGAATAAACGTATCGCCAGTATTCGAAACCTTAATCTTATAGGTGAGTTTGTTATTGAGTTGATAGTTCGCTTTATCGACCGAAACAACAACATCATGTTGATACACACCACGCTGAATGGATTCTGTATTTGATTCAACAGCATCCAATAGTCCAGTGCTCGCACTTGCGAAGTTATCAATCGTACCGGCTGCGTTAGCAGAAACGGTGGCGACCATGGTGTAGGTCACTGACCCACCAGCCGCAATACGCACACCTGATGCATCTAAGTTTCCGAAGCGACTGTAATCACCTGGAGATGACAGGAAGGAGGATTGCGCTTGAGTCGAGACTTGCGAGAACGCGCTGACATTATTCCCTTGGTCATCTGTCGTTAAGATATTTAACAGCTCATCCTTAACGTCCAACTCAGCAATAGCTTTATCCGACTCATTCGTTAAAACAAGCGTATAAGCCACCTCTTGGTCGTTGTCGTAAGACGCGCTGTCAACAGACAGATCCATAACAAGACCCGTTGTGTCCGCATAGGAGGCAAATGGAATCAATAAAATAGATAAGAAAAAGGCAAGGTTGTATCTGAACATTAACGCGCACTTCACAGTAGATTGACAAGTGTCTAGGCAAAAAGCCATAGATTTGACGTCACTAATTTGGCACTTAGCCTATTAGGGACATGCGCAACATACAGTTCAAATAATCCGAACAATTAACATCTGTAAAAAACAAATTACTGAAGATGTTAAATAGAGAATCTGATGTCTAAATTAGAATCAAGACATTGAGTTAATTATCAGAAGGTTAATGTTTTAATGAGTGAGTTTTCACAGTTGTTACGTAACTTCAGAAAGGAACTTCAATTTACACAAACAGAGTTTGCAACCTACTTAAATCAGCTGGACGACGAGTTTAATGCGGTTGACGTCGTAACGATAAATCGTTGGGAAAACAGTAAGGTAAAGCCTAGTACATACAAAGCACTCAAGATCTTACAGTACCTTGGCGGAGATTTGTTTGAGACAATAAAGAGCTTTAAATCCGAACAAAAAGACACACTAATCGAACTGTTTTTAAACGAATCCTATGGCTCATTTCAAAGTAGAATTTCAGCTCTATCAGGCCTGAATCAACAACAAGGCAAACGCAACTTTAAGTCACGGCCTTTAATGTCAGAGCCGTGTGACACTGGCGTTATCGACAGAATCAAACTACTTTCTAAATTCACAAAAGTCGATATTTCGCCATTGGACCAAATTGATTTATATCTCTACTACTGTGAGAAAAAAGCACATGGTCACAAACTGATCAATGTAGATGGTGACATTGTGAGTCACAACGTAGGCTTTTTCTTTGAAGACCATCAATTTGAAACATTAAAAACTCAAGAGCTAGATCTAAGAATGGCCTGCTCTTTAAATTCAAGCAAAAGCATAAATTATTTTAATATAAGCTCACACTCAGAGACAAAAGATCATGTTATTGAGCATATAGTTTCAGATATACAGTTACTTTCTCAGAACAAAAACATTAGAAAATATTCTGTTTTAGTAAAAGACCCCAATATGATGAGACTCTTGAAGAGTGTGGGGTTTGAAGTATTTAAATTTTCAGAACCTTCTGCTAAAAAATGTAATATTACATTCAAAAATAAATATTATAGCTACTGTATATTAACGATTGATAAAATAGACTATCTGACTAATCGGAACGTAATGTCACTAATCAAAGATGAATATTCTACCATGATGAAATTTCCGCAATTACTGCGCGAAGCGCGCAAGAAATTGAAGTTAACGCAAAAGGATTTTGCGGCATACATTAATCACTTAGATGATGAATTCAGCTCTGTAGATGTCGTAACGATAAATCGATGGGAAAATAGCAAAGTAAAGCCAAGTAATTACAAAGCCCTAAGGCTATTGGACTGCCTTGGTCTGGACTTGTATACAACGTTGAAAACCTTTGATTCAGAAGATAACGAAGACAGTGTATTACTTGAAGACTTCCTTCGTGAGAGGTTCTTTTCGTTTCAAAGCCGAATATCATCTATCACTAAAGGGGAAATAGAAGAAGGCTGCGACTGTCAGATCATGCCACTAATGACAGATCAGAATGACAAAGCAGTAATAGATAGAATAAAGCTGATTTCACAATATACAAAGATGGATCCTTCAGCTCTTGATACCATCGACCTGTTTCTCTATTGCAGTGAAAAAAAGGCGCATGGCAGAAAAATGGTCGATGTTAAGGGCAATATTGTTAGTCATAGCCTAGGTTTTTTCTTCAACGAAGAGGTATTCGAGCAATACCAAAATAAGCATCTACATATTAAGCAAGCTTGCTCTTTAGATTCTAACCAGAACTTAAATTACATTGTGGTTAGCGGTCACTCTGAGAAGCGCGAACAATCTATTGCGAACCTGATTTCCGATATGAAGCTTCTTGCAAGCAATACTAAGATCAAGAAATTCTCTATGATGATCAAAAACCCAAATGCATTGGAGCTGATGAAAAACCTTGGATTTGAAATATGGAAGTTTTCAGAACCAACAGAAGAAAAGTCGAACATCACCTTCAAAAACAAAAACTACCGCTATTGCGTACTGACTATCGACAAGATTGAATTACTGAGTAATAAACATGTTATTTCTTTTATTAGTAAATATGGTTAAGCACCGGATTTTACCAACGATAGAAAGCTTATACTAAATTCTGCTTAAGCTTTTCTTCCAACGCTTGGATACACAGCTTGATGGCGATAGGCGTATTTGAAGCGAATGGATTTAGCGCATAAACCGTGTTGGTGGGTAATTCAAAGCTTGGCAGCACGTCGACAACATCACCAAATAACTGAGGAATGCAGAAATCTGGAATCACACCGATACCAACACCTGATTTAATCAGTGCAAGGCAACTGTGGAACGAATTGGTGACGCAACTAGCTTGCTGTTGGTAGACAAAGTCCTGCTCAGTTTGAGAACTAAAATGATGAGTCACCTGCTTTCCCTGCCAAGAGTTTGCAATGTAAGGAATCGATTCAAGCTCACGTTCACGCATGCTTTCAACGCCACATAACACATCTTTAAACTCACCTAACCTCTTCTGCTTTAAGTTACTGTCACGAGAACTGCCCACTCGTACCGCGAGATCAATATCGTGCTCCATGAAGTCTAAATGCTGATCGTCGCTTATCAGTTCTGGCTTTAACTTCGGATATTGCTTCATTAGATCTGCAATGACGGGTACGACGAGCAAGTCCATCAGAGCATTCGACGCCGTAATACGAATCCGACCTTGGGGCTCTTCTAGCTCAGCTTTCGCCATATCCCAAGCCGATTCAGCGATCACGTTGATGTCTTTGCAACTCAAATAAAAACGCTCACCCATACTGGTCAGAGATTGCCTGCGTGTTGTGCGTTTAAGGAGAGATGCGCCTAACTCTTGTTCTAGAATTTTGAGATGTTGACTGACGACAGATTTAGACAACTCTAACTTTTCAGCCGCAGCCGAGACTGAACCCTGCTCTACGATATGAGCGAAAATCGACATCTGCTTTAGCTTACTCATCTTATTGTTCTCTTTTTACAAACAGTATTTTCTATTATCTCTGTTTTTCAAATCAATTTCCAAGACTAAACTCAATTCAACTTATCGAAATACCAAATAAAAAAGACAGTGCTCGAAACAACAAGACTGTTATGGAGAAAGACAATGTTAGACAACCAAATTTTAGAAGCATGTAAGCAAGGCATTAACGCGTGGCAAAAGGCTTTCAACAACCAAGATGCGAAAGGTTGTGCCGATCAATATACTAAAAGCTGTGTAATGGAAGCGCGTCCATTTGGTACTTTTGAAGGTCATGAAGCGATTCAAGCATTTTGGCAAAACATCATCGACCAAGGTTTCAAAGACGTTGATTACACCGATGTAAAATGGGAAGAGCACCCAGACGGCGGTTACATTCTTACCGCGAGTTGGACAATGAACAAAGCGTTTGGCGTTGTACATCATGAACACTGGGCACTTGAAGCCGATGGCTGCGCTCGCTTAGTCAGCGACAACTTCGAAGTTCAAGGCGAACGCTAGAGCTGTAATTAACAGCTAGAAGCTCAAAAATAGAAGCAGAAAACAAAAAGCCAGCAATCCAAATGGACTGCTGGCTTTATAATGTTCACTCTTGTCGCCCTTTCACTTGGTTTGAAGGTGATTGAGTGACTCTACACAATCACTCAACACGCTCATCATTTCAAATCAAAGTGTCTGGTAAGACAGAACAAATACAAGTCAAAGTTACAGTGCTGCTTTCTTCGCTTCTGTAATCCAACCATCGAACGTGCTTTGGTTCGCTTTGATCCAACCGTTTACGTGCGCTTCGATATCCGCAGAGCTGTTCTTACCTTTACTCATCATCATGTTCTGAGCGCTTACATCATTGATGTTAAGTTTGATGATTTCAAAAAGCTTCGCTGCTGATGGGTTGTTCTTAGCAAACTCTTTATTCGCAATAATGCGCATTGAGTTCATTTCGAAGCCGTAGTTTTTGCCGTTAGATAGCGTCGTATCAACGTTCGAACGCTCGCCAGGAAGTGCTGAGAAAGGTACTTCTAACCAAACCACATCTTCGTTAGGCACCAGTACGCCACTTACCCAGTAAGGTGTCCATGTGTAGTAAAGGATTGATTCACCCTTTTGGTAACGAGAAATTGTATCTGCAATGATTGCAGCGTAGTTACCTTGGTTGTGAGTTACCGTATCGTCCAGTTTGAACGCTGAAAGTTGGTGTTCAATCACCATCTCACAACCCCAGCCTGGGTTACAGCCTGTTAGGTCTGCTTTGCCATCACCGTCCGCATCAAACAGCTTCGCGATTTTTGGATCAGTTAATTGACCAATGTTGGTGATGTTGTACTTTTCAGCCGTTTTCTTATCAATTAGGTAACCTTGAGCAGCGCCGCTTACATATTGGCCTTCACGGTAGAATTTCTCATCACCACCTGCCATTGTGTATTTATCAGCATGAAGCGGGAACCAACCTACCGTTAGGAACGTTGCGTCACCCTTTGCAATCGAGGTGTAGCCTACGTTGTAGTCCACTTCTTGAGTTGATTTCACGTCATAACCCAGTTCTTCTAGAGCACGGTTAACGATCAATGTTTGGAATGTCTCTTCCGCTACAGACGATTGAACAGGCTGAACTGATACGCCATCACCCGGTAGGCTTGCTGCCCACACGTTAGTCGATACCGCTAATGTAGAAACGATGCTTACTGCGAGTTTACTCTTCCATGAATTATTCATTGGTGTTTTTCCTTAATTGAAGTTCTGATTTGTTACCGCGATTAAGTACATTCAGTACAAGGGAAACAGGTCCCATGCGATACCAGCGTAATTTTGTATTACCAGCATTGACACCCAGTACTTGGGTGATTCTGTCTAATAAGATGGCTAAGATAACGATGCCTAAACCACCAACAGCGGCCAGTCCCATATCCAAACGGCCAATACCTCTCAGTACCATTTGACCTAAACCACCTACCGCAATCATTGATGCGATAACCACCATCGATAACGACAACATCAGTGTTTGGTTCACGCCCGCCATGATAGTTGGTAATGCAAGTGGCAGTTGAATTCGGTAAAGCATCTGCTTTTTGCTTGCACCGAATGAGTGACCCGCTTCGATCAATTCTTCCGGAACTTGCTGAATACCCAAGATGGTCAAACGAACAACAGGAGGAAGTGCGAATATGATGGTCACCACGACACCCGGAACGTTACCGATACCAAACAACATGACGATCGGTACTAAATAAACGAAGGCTGGTGTGGTTTGCATAGCATCCAAAATTGGGCGCACGAATTTAGCCGCCGTGTTACTTCGAGCGAGCCATATCCCCATGGGTAAGCCAATCAATAGGCAGAAGAATACGGATGTCATGACCAGTGACAATGTGGTCATTGCTTCAGACCAAGCGCCAATCAAGCCAATGAAAGTCAAAGATACGGCCGTTGCAACGCCAAGCTTCAAGTTTGAAAACTGCCATGCCACTAGAAACAAGATGATCAACATGAATGGTGCTGGCGTAGACACCAACGCCGTTTCAAATGAACTTAGGATAAAATCGATAGGCACACGGATTGCCTGGAATAATGGGCGTCCGTGCTCAACTAACCAATTCAGTCCAGACTCAACCCAAGTGTCAACAGGCAGCACAGCCTCTGCAAAAGGGTCAAGTGGATCAAAAGGTGTCGTTTCAACGGTTTCGCTGCTTAACCAATCCGCTGACGGTGAGGTATCAGCGGATTGACCCCAAGGATCACTTGCAGGTTGAGCTGGAGGAGCCGATTGAGACCATGGGTCATTATTTGTTTGTTCAGACGACATGATCTACCCCTTATCCAATGTTTGTAACAGTCGTGACTTAGTCACCACGCCAAAGTAATTACCTTGCTCATCCACAACAGGCACTGAGTAAGGCACACCACCAACTAGGCCAAGCACATCATTGATTGGTAAATCAGGGTTCAGCGTTAGTCCATCATCGAGCTGTGCGCTGATGAGTGATTTGTTCTCTTTGTGGGCTTTACGAAGCGAGTCGATAGAGACAATGCCGGAGTAACGGCTGCTCTTCTCAACTACGATGCCGTACTCGCGGTCGTTATCCATCAAAATTTGTAGAGCGGACGCTGGGCCATCGTGTTCTGATTTTTTAAATACCGCAGCTGGCTTCTTACGCGCAATGTCTTTCACAGTAAGTACGCTTGCGACATTTACACCACGGAAAAAGGCTTCGACATAGTCGTTCGCTGGGTTGTTAAGAATTTCGTCTGGTGTGCCCACTTGAACCACTTCACCGTTTTGCATAATGGCAATACGGTCACCGATTCTCATCGCTTCATCCAAATCATGAGAGATGAATACAATCGTTCGTTTATCGTCATTTTGAAGACGAATCAGTTCATCTTGCATTTCAGTACGAATCAAAGGATCGAGTGCCGAGAACGCTTCGTCCATTAACAGGATATCTGGGTCACATGCCAAGGCTCGCGCTAGACCAACACGTTGTTTCATACCGCCAGACAATTCATCTGGGTACGATTCTGAGTATGCGCCAAGGCCTACGCGCTCTAACGCTTCAAATGCTGACTGTTTTCGTTTATCTACTTCAACACCTGCCAGCTCAAGGCCAAATGCAGCATTTTCGATAACTGTCATATGCGGCATCAGTGCGAAATTTTGGAAAACCATGGAGATGTTGTTGCGGCGGACTTCACGCAGTTCATCTTCTGAGATGTGGGCAATGTCTTTGCCTCGAAGAAGCACATTGCCTTTGGTAGGTTCGATCAAGCGGTTAAGAAGGCGTACTAGGGTTGATTTGCCAGATCCTGACAATCCCATTATGACGAAAATCTCGCCTTCTTGAATACTAAGAGAAACATCGTTAACGCCGATCGTTAGCCCTGTTTCTTCGAAAACTTTATCTTTATTTGCGCCTTCATTAATCATTGTAAAAGCACGGTCGGTGTCTTCACCAAACACCTTGTACAGTCCCTTAACTTCCAGTATGGGATCCATGTAATCTAATCCTTTCTCAGTTATTTAAACTTAAATTGGTTATTTAAACCCGAAAAACAATTAGCACTCTAAGTAATTGACACGTGTAAATCAAGGTTCTTCGTTCGGTAAAACAAGGCAACAGACTGAAACCAGACCAGCAACAACAAGACCAAAAATAAGCAAAAACAAAGCAAGCTACTGATAATAAAAGGGATAAATTAGATAAGCGTACGGCCAATATTATGTATTACGTAGTCGTAGGTTATTGAATATTAATTTTACATTAGAGTGATTAATAGGCTGAATGAACCAACAAAAACCATAATTAGTTCGTGCACAAATAATTCGAGTACGAACTATTTATTGAGCTTTCATGATGTTTCCGAGGCGAAAGTTCGCTCGGTAAAAAATATAAGATCAACTCTCAATCTCTACCTAAAAACCAAAGGTCAACCGGCTAAAGTCAGCGAGTTGAAATCAACCTTTTCAACCAAGAATTTTAATACGTCACACCAACTGTGATACCTGCTGCAAACTGTCAATTGGTGATTATCTAAGCTGAACTTCAACTTGTAGAGTGCTCATTGCTGAGCCATTCTTTATAAAAGAAATAAGCATTTTCCCGTGACGAAATAGAGAAAAAGACAAGGAATTCGAATGATAAAAATGTTGGTGTGTGACTTTGACGGTACGCTTGATGGAGGCTCATCTCACGGTGTTAACCAGCTATTTGATTACCTCACAGAACAACCTGATATTCGCTTTATCATCGCGACAGGAAGAACATTACCTTCGATTCGAATGGGTTTAGAATCGGATAACTACCCGAAGCCACACAGTATTATTAGCGATGTGGGCACCAAAATTCATCATGTTCATTCCCAAAAACCAGACCATGTTTGGCATAACCAACTGGAAGCTTCTTGGAACAAATCAAGGGTAGAGACGGCTCTCGCCCCCCTTGATTTTATGGGTGAGCGCATAGAAAACCATCAAGGCGATTACAAGATCACCTTTGAAGGAAAGCTTTCAGAGCCTCAACACGAACTGATTGAATCTAGCTTGGAGATGCACGGATTAGATGTTCACCTGACTTACTCTCATGATTGGTACTTAGATATCACACCAAAAGGCGTTAACAAGGCGACTGCGATTCACCACCTACTCGAACAACACGATTTGAGCGTTGCAGAAGTGTGCGTCGCAGGTGACTCAGCTAACGACACCTCAATGCTCACCATTGAAGGCGTAAACTCGATACTGGTTGCTAACCATTACCCAGAGGTTGCTCACCTATCGGATAGAGACAACGTATACACGAGTAGAGCAACACATGCTGAGGGTGTCTTAGAAGGCCTTAAATACTGGCAAGGGCGTGCAGCAGCGGGTAATTAGAAATAAGTAGAGGTGACCGACTGCTCCCTACTTGCTATCCTTATTTCCAACCGGGAAGCCAATGATCCTTGTCGGTGAGATCACGCCAGTTGATGTCTTCCTCTCGTTTGGTCATCACCGCTTCTATCAAACAACGAATAACCTCCCCTTCTTCAAACTCTACCTCTGTGACCATAAAGTGTTTTTCTTTCTTTACAGGGCTAACGGCCGTCCATTTACTGCGAAGTAGTTTCTTTGGATTGATTCGATTCATGAGTTTATTTCTCGCTTAGATGTCATTGATTATTATGGATTGTCTAGCCGACACTGAGTAATAGTCTTCGTCGCAAGAAAAGGATCAAAAAAAGCCAGCGATTAGGCTGGCTTCATTCAGTTAGCTATTACTTGTTAAAGATTAGCCGTTTTTAGGTGGATCAAATGCCGTGAGTTCTAATACTGGACCTGTGTATTTTTCAATCTTCACAAGCGCAGAGTTTGCAGCACAGCCATTCGCCAAACGAGAAGTCGGGATATCTAACGTAAGCACGTTACAGCCACCGTTTTTACATAGGCCTGTCTCTTTATCTAAATCAGGCCAACCGCCTTCATGGATACATACAGAGCCTTGTTTGATGCCATCCGTCACTAATGCACCCACCAATACTTGTCCACGACCATTATGTGCACGAACCAAGTCACCCGTTTTAATGCCTCGAGCTTTCGCATCTTCAGGGTGAATTGAAATCGGCTCACGGTCTGCAATCGCATACTCTTCGCGGATCTTCGCGTAGTTGAACTGGCTATGCAGACGGTGCGCGGCGTGCGCTGTCATCAGTTGCAGTTCGCCATCTTTAGCGTTGCCTGTGTACTCTGTTGGTTCTAACCAAGTTGGGTGTGCAGGGCAATCATCTAGTTGGTAACCTTCAATGGTTCTTGAGAATATCTCGAACTTGCCACTTGGTGTACCTAGTGGGTTCATGATTGGGTTCTCACGAAAATCAGCGTAACGAACAAACTGTGCGTTCTTCTCGTTCCACTTCATCTCGATCAACTGATTATCTTCCCAGAACTTGCTGAAGTTAGGCATTACGATACGCTGACCACGACCACCTTGCTGTGCGGTTTTGTAGAAACCATACAGCCATTCCATCTCGGTCTTGCCTTCGGTGTACACATCACGACCACCCGGAGCAAGTAACTCAGACATGTCCGCAAATACATCGAAATCGTTACGAGCTTCACCTTGTGGCTCAACCACTTTCTTCATTGGCACTAAGTGTTGGTTACTGTAGTCACCCGTCATCGTCATATCATTACGTTCAAACGATGTAGTAATTGGCAGAACAATATCCGCGTGCTTAGCTGCTGCTGTCCAGTAAGGTTCTGAGATAACAATCAGCTCAGGCTTTTGCCAAGCTTTGATCAAGCGGTTGGTATCTTGGTGGTGAGTAAAGTTCGCACCGCCTGCCCACCAGATCATTTTGATCTCTGGGAACGTTAGGTTGTGACCATTGTGATGGTAGCTTGAACCCGGGTTTTCTAGCGCTTCAACAATACGCGCTACAGGGAATGCGTTCACAGATCCTGAAACAGCCCAATCGTTACCCGCCGAAGAACCACCGCCAAGTGACGCTGAAATCGCAGGAAGTACGCCTGCATCACGAGCAGGGTTACCACCGTTTGAGTAGTGGTAAGAAAGACCGAAACCACCACCAGGCAAGCCAACTTGACCTAGCATTGTCGCTAGCGTAACCAACATCCAGTGACGTTGTTCACCGTATTGTTGACGCTGCATACCCCAGCCAGACATCAGCATAGTACGGTTCTTACTGAAGATATCCGCAAGTAGCTCAAGCTGCTTCACTGGCACACCACAGATCTCAGACGCCCACTCAGCAGATTTTTCTACGCCGTCTTCCTTACCCATCAAGTAAGCTTCGAATACGTCGTAACCTGTTGTGTATTTACCCAAGAATTCTTTATCGTGCTTGCCCTGTTTCACTAACGTGTGTGCGATACCCATCATCATGGCTACGTCAGTCATTGGGTGAGGAGCAATCCACTCTGCGTTGTCACCAAAAAACTCGATAGTCTCAGAGCGCATTGGGTCAATCGCAATCACTGTCTTGCCCGACTTCTTCAACTGGTGGAAGAACTCAAGACCTGCACAGTCGGTTGAGCTCCAAGCGATCTTCAAGGTGTTAATTGGGTTTAGGCCCCAAAGTACCACCACATCACTGTGCTCAAGGATAACTGGGTAAGTCGTCTGCTGTTCATACACCTCAATCGAACCCACAACGTGCGGCATGATAACTTGCGCAGCACCTGTTGAGTAATCACCTAAGTGACCAGAGTAACCACCAGCCATGCTCATGTAACGTTGTAGAAGCGTTTGCGCTTTGTGCAGAACACCACTTGAACGCCAGCCATAAGAGCCTGCGAATACAGATTCCGCACCGTGCTCTTGACGAATACGTGAGTGTTGTTGGTGAATCAATTTGTACACTTCATCCCAAGAGATACGAACAAATTCATCACTACCACGTACACCTTCAGGTGCAGATGGGTTAGCCAAGTAGCCTTTACGAACCATAGGGTACTTAACACGCGCTTTGGTGTGTACTTGATCAGGGCCTGTGGTCTGCAGGCTATTTGGAACCGTTTGTGCCAGTGCATTCGTCGTCGACACTAACTTGCCATCTTTCACTTCACACAGCATTGGTCCCATACGACCTGATGTTAGAACACCAGAACCACGTTTGTCCGAAGCAATTGCGCTCATCGGCGTCAAAGATGTGAATGCCAACGCACCAGCTGTAATACCTGTGCCTTTCATAAATCCACGACGTGTCATATTAGTCATAATTTTATCCTTCTAATTCTCTTTAGTGACCAACAACGTCTTTCGCGTGGTTTTGGAAGTACTTAGTCAGCAGCTCAAGGTTTTGCTCAGAAATGTCTGTACGGTCGCCCATACTTTTCGCAACAGGCCCCCAAGCATTCACAGTGAAGTGGTTTGAAGGAATTTTCGCGTGACACGTTGCACAGTAAACGTTGTCCAACTCTTCTGCGTAAGACCAGATTGGGTCTAGTTTATCGACAACTGGAGAAGTGATATCACCCGTTAGCGCAACTGAACGCCACTCGTTACCATAAGCATCTGCTTTATAGTCACCAGTAGTCAGTGCTTCTTGACCTTTGTCTGTCAATGTCGCAACGATTGCACGTTGGCCTTCACCGAAGTAAAGCACTTGCTCTGCACCTTTCATTTGGAATGCATTCAAAGTCACAGTACGGTTGTCGCCTTCAGCCTTAACCACTTGCAGTTCTGCTGTTGGGTTTACACTGCCGAAGTCACCCATTGCGATATCGGTTACTGGGTAAACCACTTTCGCATCTGCTGGCGTGTTTTTCGTAAATGCGATCAGGGTATCGAACGCTTTGCTATCTAGCTGAGCTTCAGGAGCAAAATGTGCAACGCCTTTGTGACAATCGATACACGTTTGGTTATTTTCACGACCATAAGCATGCATTTTTTCTGCATCACGAGATTGCTCGAACTCTTCCATTGCATCGAATTCGTGACAAGAGCGACAAGTCGCTGAGTCATTCTCGCGGAATTGAGCCCAAACTGTCTCAGCCATCTCTTCACGGTGTGCTTCATATTTCTCAGGCGTGTCTATCTTACCTGAAATAAATTCGTGGTAGATGTCTTTGGACGCTCTTACTTTGGTGATCACGTAGTCAATCGGATCAGTTGGAATGTGGCAATCGGCACATTCAGCTCGAATGCCTTTTGCGTTACTGAAGTGTACAGAACCTTGGTATTCTTTGTGGGGTGCTTCCATTGTGTGGCAAGAAACACAAAACTCAGTGCTCGATGTATAGTGCATAACGGCTGCAGTTCCCCCTAAGGTTAACCAGCCAATACCTATACCAACCGCCGCAATTAGTGCGATATAACGTTTTTTTATTGTCATAATTCTTAATCATCTTCAACAATTGGTTACAATTAAGATCAGAATAGTACTTTAGGGGTAGATCAGTTTGATTTGGATCATAAATCGCATTCTGAGGAACAAAAATTGAACCTTTATGAGAACCCAAGGTCACTTCACGAAATTATTCCCCACCAGATACAATCACCCACCAAATAAGAGGCAGCGGTTAAATATTCATTATTGATTAATCCAACATCAACGAGACAAAACGGCTTTCTAAGTCAAAGAAGTAAATTGTAAATCTATTACAATATTGGCTATCTATTTTTCATAAACTCCTCACTCAATGAACCAAACAGAATTCCAACAAAAAATGGCGAGTTTCACCTCGATTGAACAAGCGCTTGATTACTTCGAAATTGGGTTTGATAGCAAGTTCATCAACCAAAATAGAGTCGAGCTTATGAAACGCTTTAATGGTTATCTGATCCTGTCAAAACCCGATGATTGGTTCTCAGGAAGAAGAGCGCTGAAAAACGCTTATTGTAAGGTTCAACGCAGCAAGTTAGATCGCCACACACGTTCAGCCTGTCGTGGGTGTACAACTTGTCAGCGTCGATAGATAGGAAGTACTGCTCAAAGTAGAGAACTAAAAAGTAGATAGTTGAAATAACATCTCATTACGATTTAGTTAGTGGTTTGCTCGAAAAAAAGTGTGCTAGTCTTACGGCAACTCAACTACGAGATAAAAACTACAATGAAAATTTTCAGCAATTTCGAAAGCGGCAACATTCACGTCGTTTCTGCAGATTCACCACAAAACATTCAACTGACGATCCCAGCAGACTACCAAACTGAAATCTCTCAGTGGTTTCACTTCCGCTTAGAAAGTGAAGCTCAACAATCTCACCACTTTGAAATCGGTCAATTGGCAACATCTGCCTACCCTGAAGGCTGGAAAGATTACGATGTAGTTGCATCGTATGACCGTGAAGAGTGGTTCCGTATCCCATCTCAGTTCGATGGCGATACATTAAGCTTCGATATCATCCCTGAACACGATTCAATGTACTTCGCGTACTTCGCGCCGTACTCATACGATCGTCACCAAGATCTTCTGCACAATGCTCAAACGCACCCTGCTTGTAAGCTTGAAACTCTAGGTCAGACGCTAGACAACAACGACATCACTTTGCTAACCATCGGCGAGCCAAGTGAAGAGAAGAAAAACATCTGGGTTATTGGTCGCCAACACCCTGGCGAGACGATGGCTGAATGGCTGATCGAAGGCCTGCTACAACGCCTACTTGATGAAACAGATACGGTTGGTCGCTCTCTTCTAGACAGCGTTGTGTTCAGAGTTGTACCAAACATGAATCCAGATGGCAGCATCCGCGGTCACCTGCGTACTAACGCGATTGGCGTAAACCTGAACCGCGAATGGCAATCACCTTCTATGGAACGCAGCCCAGAGGTATTCCTTGTTCGCGAGCGTATGCTGGAAACGGGCGTTGACCTGTGTCTAGATATTCACGGCGACGAAGCGATTCCATATAACTTTGTAGCAGGTAGCGAAGGCACACCTTCTTACAACGAGCGCATCGCGAAGCTAGAGAGCCACTTCAAGCAAGCACTGCTCACTATCACGCCAGAGTTCCAAGATGAATTTGGTTACGATAAAGACGAACCAGGCAAAGCAAACATGACAGTTGGCACAAACTGGATTGGTGAGCAATTCAAGTGTTTGACTTACACCGTCGAGATGCCATTTAAAGATCACATCAGTCACGCTGACGAACTTTACGGCTGGTCTCCAGAACGAAGTGTCGCGTTTGGTCACGATATGCTAGCCGCAGTTTGGGCTACAGTAGACGAGCTATAAGGCGAACTAAGCTCATTAGCTTTACCTGTATCGCCTTTGGTTTATAAGAATCTGGGCTATAGATAGAACAAAGCCCAGCACTTGTGAAAGTGCTGGGCTTTTTAATATCGGCTTGGATGAGTGAATCTAACTTTAAAAGCTTTCTATGCCACTCTGAGGCTAGCAAAAAACACTGGGTATCTTTGCCTAATGTGGCGTTGTTCAGACACCATATCTTTGAAGCTCGGACCTTGTGATAACTGAACGATCACTTCGTCACCTTCTTGTCGCAATACAGCACCGCTAATATCGATACTGTTGTTGT
This sequence comes from Vibrio sp. 10N.261.54.A5, assembly GCF_041471145.1. NCBI lineage: Bacteria > Pseudomonadati > Pseudomonadota > Gammaproteobacteria > Vibrionales > Vibrionaceae > Vibrio > Vibrio sp. 10N.261.54.A5. The sequence continues at coordinate 45,453 of NZ_JBFRNU010000034.1, forward strand.
CATGCAACCTCAAGGTGCCGGCCATTGAAAAGCCACGATAAACCGGAATGATGTTACGCATCATCAGGCGTACACCCTTTTCAGAAACTTCGCTGACATGAAAAAGCTCATCCTTAATTCGCATCACCGGACGAGCCTTTTGAGGGTACTTTAAGCGGTAATATTTGCGTTTCTGGGTGAATGAATCTTCACGCATTGGTGACTCCCTGTCTCTGTTATTTCGGTCAAGCAATAGGCTGTAGCTTCAATTGGTCTCAAATAAACACATTCACCAAATTGATAGCTAATAATTATATCGACTTCCCGAGCTAATGCTTTAGAGATTTATACAGAGAAACACTGATTGCTTAGCATTCAGTAAAAAATGAGAACTGAATCGGAAATGAAAACTAAGATGGAAACGAGAACTAAGCCGGAAATGAACTGAACCAATAGCTAAAAACCCAATTCTTCGCATCGCACCCTAAAGCTGAAACAATGCCAACTGAATGCTGAAGCCCACGAATAGAATCCCACACACAATGTTCATCATTTGCGAGGTGCGCTTTTGAACTAACAAGCGCTTAAAGGTATCCGCCATTAAGATCACAACTAAGAACCACATCGACACCACTGACGCTTGAATTGCACCAAGTATCAAACTGTCTGTCACAATCGCATCTGTTGAAACAAATTGAGGGAATATAGAAAGATAAAACAGGACAATTTTAGGATTCAGTAGATTAGTGAGAAGCCCTTTGAAAAATTGCTTATAAAGCTTACTTCCCGATGCACTGACCACAGAGAGCACGCCCTCTTGAGCGCGCAGCGCCGCACGAAAATGGTTATACCCAAGCCAGACAAGATACAAAACCCCAGCCCACTTTAGCCCTTCAAAGGCCATGGGAGTGTTCGACAGTAATAAGCTTATGCCGTTAGCCGAGATAAAGGCATGAAAAAAGAAACCACATGACACGCCCAACACGTTCACAAATGCGAACAGCTTCCTTTGAGTTAAGGCTGTGCTTAATACCAACAGCGCATTTGGGCCCGGGATAATGGCAATAAAAAACACGATAACGATAAACAGCCAGATACTGTCCCAACTCATTTCGATCTCATTTCATGAACATTTTTAGGGCGGACATTGTACGTCCATTCAGTGCCATTACAATATGATAAACGCTTAATTATCGCGTATAGCTAACAGACATAATTCGCGCGTATAATGAATGTGTTTATCGTCTAACATACAAAACTGATTCTCTAACATTTGTAGCCCTGATAGACTCCACCTCCTTTTTGATACTTGGTTCATTTATGTCATTTGATAGCCTCACCCTTAACGCAAAAACCGTCTCCGCGCTCTCATCTCAATTCAATAAGCCGACAGAGATACAGCAAGCGGTAATTCCTACCATTATTGCGGGGAAAGACGTACTCGCATTGGCTCAAACGGGCAGCGGTAAAACATTGGCGTTCGGCTTACCTTTACTGAATAACATCAACCAAGATGTGAATGAACTGCAAGCACTGATCATTGTTCCAACCCGTGAACTTGCATCTCAAGTGACCAAATCTTTAGAACCGATCGCGACAACGCTCAATATCAAATTGGTAACGCTAACGGGCGGCGTAAATACTGATGATCAACAGCAACAATTATCGACTAAACCACAATTAGCCATCGCCACACCGGGCCGCCTACTTGCTTTAATCAAAAGTGATGAACTGGATATAGCTCGGTGTTCATCATTGGTTCTTGATGAAGCCGACCGCCTGATCGACATGGGATTTTGGCCAGATATTCAAGCGATTACTTCAGCACTACCGAGCAAACGTCAGTCACTGTTGTTCTCTGCGACACTTCCGCCCGAATTAGTAGGTCAGGCTGAAGAGCTTCTTTCAAATCCAGTTAAGGTCACGACACATCAAGAAAACAGCGTGGTCGCGGCTATTGAAGAAACCCTGTATTTAGTGAACAAAGGCAGTAAAGCTCAAGCGCTCATCGCACTACTCAATCAACACACATGGCCGCAAATATTGGTATTTATTGGCGCAAAAGACAATGCCGATGCATTAACCAAACGATTGAATAAAGCCAAAATCAGTGTGAGTGCGTTACATGGAAATAAGAGCCAAGAAGAACGAGAGCAAGCATTAGAAAGTTTCAAAAATGGCGAGACTCGTGTGCTTATCGCGACAGACGTGATGGCTAGAGGCATTCATATTGATCAATTACCTGTCGTAATTAACTTCGAATTACCTTCTCACTCAGCAACTTACGTACACCGCGTTGGTCGTACAGCAAGAGCAGGAAGTACTGGCTGCGCGGTCTCTCTGGTTAGCCACAGCGAAACTGACTACCTCAATGCGATTCGCACCTTGACCAATAAGCCGTTAGTGCTGCAACCATTAGAGGGTTTCCCGGTTACCGACAAACCTGCATCTGAAACGACCGCTCGCAAGCGTCCACCTAAAGATAAAATGGCCAATCGAAGAACAGCTAAAAAGAAAAGCATTAAGCAATTTAAAAGCAAACCAAATAGCTCTAAGTAACCAGAAATAACTCTAAGTAACCAGAAATAGAATGGTCAGCTCAGTTTGTACTGGGCTTTTTTATATGCAACAAAATACAAATTCACACCCAAAAACTTCCCTAAAGTTGCCAACTTAAATGACACTTTTGTGAATTATGATGCCAACGTATTGATTCTTGGTTGCTCAAAAAAAATACTCTTAAATCACGTTGACGCCCCTATATCTAGCAACTAGATTTTTCTATTAGTGTCTACAACAGGAGGTCATTGAAATGAAACGTGCTAGCTCTACATATCGATTACAACTGATTAAGGAAGTGGCAACTCGCCGAGATCGTCAACGTTCCAATGACCCGATGGCAAACTACATACAAACCCTAATAGATAATAAAGATGATTGTGATACTTCGGTTGAACGCAACCAGAGGTTCAGTGGCAGTCATTTTGATGAGCACATAGGTGGTTGGGTAAGTGACCACTGGGGTAACAAGTAGGACAAAGAGAGTAATCCAACCAGCATAATCGCTGTAGAATTCGTCTCCGAATTAACCTATCATCTGCAACAATTCCCTATCCTAGAGTAAGCAGAAAGTGTCTGAGTTAAAAAGAGAAAAAGAAGTGATGGTTGCCTTCCAAGTGATACCTCGCGTTAAAGAAGGCAACAACTTCGAAGTGGTTGATAAAGCCATTGAAGTTGTGAAAGCTGCCGATGTGCCTTTCCAAGTCGGTGCGATGGAAACTACGATGAAAGGTGAACTCAACCAATTACTCGATATCGTTAAAAAAGCAGAACAAGCTTGCTACGATGCAGGGGCGGTAGAAGTGATCACAAACATTAAGATTCACAGTAAAACCACCGAGGCCGATGATACATTTTGCACGTACCATCGTGGTGTAACGAAAGCGAATCACATGTTTGTTTAATCACATTTTTGTTTCTGAAAACTGAGCTTTAAGAAAGGCTCTGAAGAACCAGTGGTGTTATTGGAAAGGCATGTCTGAGAGGTGAGAAAGGATTTCCATTCGTTCTTCTTCTGACATCGAATGCCAATCACGCGGAGTCTCTTCAGGGTCATCTTTTGCCCCGATCGGTTTTCGGTCAAGTGCTTTGACTGGCTCTTTTTTGATTTTTACGTTCTTTTTATTCATACCGACACCACTCCTTCAGGTACAAAGGTACCTACTTTAATATTACACCCCAACCATTATGTAAAGTAATAGTTACTTCGGAGTTAAATAAAATCTAAATACTTCCTCTTTAGCCAAAAAGATCTCTTTGGGGACTGGTATTTCCCTCTTCATCGACCTGCTTACCAATCAAGTTTTTTTGATTCATTATTTTTCTTCTATAGCGCTGACGACACAGCTTTATCACGTGCAATTGTTCTGACGGTGTCATCGACATCCAATTAAAGCGCTCTTCTCTCTTGCGCATACAACCGTTGCAATAGCCTTTGTCATCGCTTGAACAAACCCCAACGCAAGGGCTTGGAACTTGGAAAAACTCTAACTGCTCCACCATGCCTCCTTACACATTCAAAATTACGCTTACTCTCTCAAAAATAAGCGATTAATTTGTCGCCTGGCTCGTGAAATCCATACTAAACTATGACCTTATACTGACACATATAGTGTTTTGTAAACTATACTTTGAACCCATCAAGTTACACTTATCCGGTAACTTCGTTCTTTCCTTTGGAGCCTTATAATATGAAGTTTAGTTCAAAAAAATTACTAGCAGTAGCCGCTTTACCTATGATGCTAGCAGCATGCACAACAACAGGTGACAACGCGATGCAAGTAACACCAACCGATCTACAGCACCATAATTGGGAACTTGCGCAAATTGATGGCAAGGACATTGTGAAAAGCGAAGACCAAGCAGCTCCTCGTCTAGAGATCGGCGAAAAGATGACTGCAAACGGCATGGCTGGTTGTAACAACTTCTTCGGTCAAGGCGAGCTGAAAGACGGTCAATTCCGTATCAAGCAAATGGGCATGACAATGAAAATGTGTCACGGCTCTGCGATGGAAATCGAACAATCGGTTTCTGCTACTCTAAGCGAGTGGAGCGACGTAACGCTAACAAACGATACGCTAGTACTGAAAAACGATGTACACACGCTAACGTACACAATTCGTGACTGGGTAAACTAATCCGTCATCGAAACCAAATACTGATTAAAGGAGCCTGATGGCTCCTTTTTTATTGTCAGCTTGCCCTCACTACTTCTTCAAAATTGACGCTCATCGCCGACTTTTCGTACCAACCTCCAATAAACCTCAAAAATCTCTCATTTAGATGCAATAAATTCAACGGTTCAGCGGTCTGTTGCTAGGATGGCAAAAGCCTAGAGTCTGTCGAGTTTTCGAGATGATTACGTATCGAACAAAACTCGACCGCGAACTCCCTGCTTATTCTCAAGTAATTGATTGAATTTACTGTTGAATTAGAATTTATTTCAGAAACAGATAGAATAACTATTAGGGCATGTTGATCTTTCGTTAACCACGAAGGGTCAATACGCCCTAGGGAGTTTGAAAATACAATGCTCTTGCCCGTTCACTACCAAATGGAAAAGTTTATGAACAATATAGTAAGTACGTTAGGAATCATGGCAACCGTTGCATACAGCGCAACCATTTATGCTGATGAAGCAACATCCATCGACAGCTGGAACCAAATAGAACAGCAGGCAGAGGGAGAAACTGTCTACTTTCACGCTTGGGGCGGAAGCCAAGAGATCAATCGTTACCTACAGTGGGCAGGCAAGAAATTACAAAGTGACTACGGTGTCACGTTAAAGCATGTGAAAGTGACCGATATTGCGGAAACCACCACTCGACTGCTTGCTGAAAAAGCGGCAGGAAAGAACAGTGAAGGCAGCGTCGATATCGTCTGGATTAATGGCGAGAACTTCCGTTCGATGAAAGACAACGCGCTATTGTTTGGGCCATTTACGGAATCACTTCCAAATTGGCAGTATGTCGATAAGTCTCTGCCAATTGATGTCGATTTCTCAGAGCCGACAGAAGGCTTAGAAGCACCGTGGGGCGTGGGACAACTGGTGTTCATTCATGACCAAGAAACACTTCACAACCCGCCACAATCATTCTCTGAGATGTTAAGCTACGCTCAGGCTTTCCCGAACCGCTTAAGCTACCCTCGCCCACCAGAGTTTCATGGCACGAGCTTCATTAAGTCACTACTGATTGAACTAACAAACAATAACCCTGCGCTGGCTCAGCCGGTTTCAGAAGACAACTTCCAAGAAGTAACGGCACCACTGTGGGCTTACTTAGATAAATTCCATAAAGTGGCGTGGCGCGGTGGAAAGCAGTTCCCAGCAGGCACATCGGAAAGCATCCAACTTCTGGATGACGGACAGATCGACCTCGCGATTACGTTCAATCCAAACTCTGTATATTCAGCACAATCAAGTGGCCGCCTAGCGGAAACTACCAAGGCTTATGCGTTAGAAAGCGGCGCTCTGTCTAACATTCACTTCCTTGCGATTCCTTGGAATGCCAATGCAACCGCGGGTGCTCAAGTGACCATCAACTTCTTGTTGAGCCCAGAAGCACAATCTCGCAAAGGTGACCTTAATGTCTGGGGTGACCCTTCTGTATTGAGCAGTAAGTACTTAACCGGCAGCGCTAAAAATACTCAGCAATTTAAATCGATTGATGAACCGCATCCTAGTTGGCAAAACGCGCTCGAGAAAGAGTGGCTTAAGCGATACGGTAACTAACCTCCATGCTTCGCGCTCTATATTTTGTTGTTATAGCGGTATGTATCATCCCAACCATTCCTGGGGTAGCGGGAGTCGTGGCTTCGTCACTGAGTTTCATCCCGCCCTTAGGTTTAGACGAGCCAACACTCAACGGGTTTAGCCAAGTCTTTCAATGGGAAGGGGCTTGGCACTCTATTGGCTTAAGCCTAGGTTCAGCGGTCGCCAGCAGCTACATCGCCTGCTTTCTTACCTTTTGCATTCTTCAGGCTTCTTGGGGAAACAAGTTTTGGAGAAAGATTGAGCTAACGCTATCGCCAATGCTTGCCATTCCGCATGTGGCTTTCGCTATCGGCTTTGCTTTTTTGTTTAGCCCAACAGGCCTTGGAGCAAGAGCCGTACACCACTTACTTGGTGAATCGGCTACAAGCTCTGAATTGGCTTTGTTGATCAAAGATCCTTACGCGTTTGGCCTAATCATTATGCTCGCACTCAAAGAAGTTCCTTTCTTGTTGCTGATGAGCATATCGATACTTCAACAAATCGATGTAGAACGTATCACTAAGGTGAGTGCATCACTCGGTTACAGCCGCGCTCAGATCTGGTGGAAGTGTATTTTCCCGCAATGGTTTACTAAGCTTCGCTTCCCAGTGCTGGCTGTGCTCGCCTATAGCGTCTCGGTTGTCGATATTGCTCTGATCATTGGCCCAACCAACCCGCCGACTTTTGCCGTTTTAGTGTGGCAATGGTTCAACGATCCAGACCTTAATCTACTGCCACGAGCTGCTGCTGGTGCGATCGTTTTGTTTGGCTTGGCTTCGTTGATCATCGCCTTGGCGCGTTTAGTTGAATGGGCGGTTCTTAAGTACTTTCGAACTTGGCAGTATTCCGGAAGAACAGGGGCAAACCTTCCGGGGAAAACGGTATTCACTGTCCTTGCTAGCCTTTCACTGCTGATCATTCCTTTAATGGTAATTTGGAGCGTTGCTCAGCGTTGGCGCTTCCCTGATTTACTGCCGAGCCGCTACAGCATGCGCTTCTGGGAGTTCGAGTGGGATGCCATCATGAGTACTGTGGGTCAAAGCTTATGGATTGGTCTGATTGCCGCTTCAGTCGCTTTGTTGCTTGCGCTGGTGGCTCACGAATACAGAATCAAATACAAGTGGCAAGTTCCGGGCTTCATTATCGCTATTCCAATGCTAATACCACAGCTTTCAGTGTTGTTTGGTATGCAAGTCACGACCCTCTACATCGGCAGTAGTGCCTATGAGTTCTGGGTGATTTGGGCGCATGTTTTCTTTGCTTTCCCGTTCGTGTATCTGTCTTTGGATGGCCCGTGGAAAAGCTTCAATGATGGGTTGATTAAAGCCTCGCTGAGCCTAGGTAAATCGCCATTTCAGAGTTGGTATTCGATCAAACTACCAATCTTGCTTCCTGCGATTGCCTTTGCTTGGGCGGTCGGGATCAGCGTGAGTTTGGCCCAATACCTTCCAACATTAATGCTCGGCGCGGGCCGTATTAGCACGATCACCACAGAAGCCGTTGCACTTACCAGTGGTTTCGACCGCAGGGTGACAGCAATCTATGCCATTTGGCAGGCCCTATTGCCTCTGTTCTTTTTCTCTTTAGCGATATTAGTCAGCCGACTTCAACTCAGATATCGCCGTCTTACTTTTAAAGGTTTCCTAAGTAATGAGTCTGTACCTCAACGACCTCGCCATCCGTAAAACCGATGGAGATTCGCTGTTCTCAGCGCTAAACGTCACATTAGAATCTGGCCAAATACTGGCTTTGATGGGGCCGAGTGGCTGCGGAAAGTCGACCTTACTGGATGCGATTGCTGGTCACTTAAGTGAAGAGTTTTCGTACTCTGGCACCGTTGTGTTGAACAATATTCAGCTCGACGAGCTTCCATCACATCAGCGTGAAGTCGGTATTTTGTTTCAAGATGACTTGTTGTTTCCGCACCTCAAAGTATGGGAAAACTTGGCCTTTTCGTTACCGAACTCTGTTAAAGGTTCCGCTCGCCAAAAACAAGCAATGGCTGCACTAAAAGACATAGAGCTAACTCACTTAGCTGAATCTTTCCCGGATCAAATATCCGGCGGTCAACGCGCAAGAATAAGCTTGACTCGTATGTTGTTAGCCAAGCCTAAACTCGCCCTGCTTGACGAACCGTTCAGTAAGTTAGACCAAGAGCTCAGAGCACAATTTCGCGATTGGGTCTTCGAACAGCTGACCAAAGCGAATATCCCTACATTAATGGTCACGCACGACGAAGCCGATGTACCTCAAGGGGCAGAAGTACTGTCTTGGCCATGGAGAAGTAACCATGCTGGATAAGTACTCCATTAAGGTCATTAAGTGGCCATTAAATCAGTCTGCTAAGTTACTAAACCAATTGGGTATCACGGCCAATCAAACCACGTTATTCGGATTTCTGATTGGGTGTTTAGCGTTTCCAGCGTTGGCATTTCAACAATATGAGTGGGCGTTAGGCTTCATTGTGTTTAATAGAGTATGTGATGGGCTTGATGGAGCCTTGGCTCGAATCCAAGGCATTAGTGATGCGGGCGGTTTCCTCGATATCAGCCTAGATTTCCTATTCTACTCGCTGATCCCTTTTGGATTTGTCATTGCCAACCCAGAACACAACGCCATTGCCGGTGCATTTTTGATTTTCTCTTTTATCGGCACAGGCAGCAGCTTTTTAGCGTTTGCGGTTATGGCTGGTAAGCGAGGTATTGAAAACCCAGTCTATAAACATAAGTCTCTCTATTACATGTCGGGGTTAACCGAAGGTACAGAAACCATCGCGTGTTTCATTGCTTTCTGTATTTGGCCTCAACACTTTGCGGTTATCGCTTACACCTTTGGTGCAGCTTGTTGGCTAACCACGTTCATGCGTATTTATTTTGGTTTTCAGACACTAAAAAACCAAGCTAGTTAACAAATGAGTTAGTTTCTTGCACCTATAAAAACGCCGCTCATTGTGAGCGGCGTTTTCTATATTAGTATGGATAATGCCCGCTAAATCATGACATCAAGCTTCAGCTGAAGCCGTGATTTTAAACCTCAATACCTTTAGGCTTGAATCAAGGTCGACATCGACAAACTCAGGCGGGTTGTCCAGACGTTCAATAAACTCAACGCTTGGCGCTTCTTCTGCCATCGTCTCAATCAGGAAGTTTGGTGAGACTGCTGGTGAGTTCACACACGCAATCACTTCACCGCCTTCAGTTAGAAGTTCAGGCAAACGACGTAAGATTTTTTTGTAGTCTTTAGTTAGGGCGAAGCTGCCTTTTTGGAACGAAGGTGGATCGATAATCACCAACTCATAAGGACCGCCCTTCTTGATTTTCCCCCACGACTTAAAGATATCGTAGCCAAGGAAGTTAACCGAGCGCATATCGTGTTCATTCAGACGGTGGTTATCGCGACCTTTGTTTAGCGAGCCACGTGACATGTCCACGTTCATGCATTGACGAGCGCCACCAGCGATAGCCGCGACAGAGAAACCACAAGTGTATGCAAACAGGTTAAGAACGTTCTTATCCTTGGCATTATCTTGTACCCACTGACGACCATTACGCATGTCTAGGAACAAACCGAAGTTCTGATTACGGCCAATGTCTAATTGGTACTTAAGGCCATGCTCAACCACAACCGGAGAGTCATTCAACTCACCCCATAGAACCTCTGAAGGCGCACCATCGGCATAACGGTGTTGCAGAACAATGCTTGTGCCCTGCTTTGATTGCCAGATATCTTTGTTGGTGAGTTCAACCAATCCAGCTTTAAGAGATGACAAGAATTCATCGTCGACTTCTTTAAACACGTTAACCAGTAGCTGTCCATCAACCCAGTCACATGTCAGTTGCTCTAGACCAGGCCAAAACTTACCGCGCCCGTGGAAAATACGGCGTAGTTCGTTTGGTACTTCATTAAGTTGCTGTTCAATATGACTAAAAAACAGAGGTAAAGCTGATGCTTCCATTATTTCACTCACTTAGTGTTTAGCTTTGGCCAAGTTAATGACCAAGGTTCAAGCCAACTGTCCAAACCGTTCGACACGGTTTCTTGATGCCACTTCTCACCCAAGGAGTTTAGGCTTCTTGGATCGCAGACATATTCGTAGGCTTGTGATTGATAGGCAAATCGAGTCGCGAAGGCATGCAGATAACCTCTGTCAGCCTCACTCGATGGATTATAAATAGGGTCACCAACAATGGCTGAGCCGATCGACTTCATCGCGACACGGATCTGGTGAGTTCGCCCCGTATAGGGTTTGCATAACAGCAGACGCTCACCGGGTTCAGCCGTTGCTGATAAAAACTGAGTAATCGCAGGGTTCTCTTTGGATGTCAGAAGTTTCCAACTTGAGCGTCGTGAGCGCTCCATATCCCCAGAAATCAAACCCTGCTTTTTCTTTGGCTTCTTAGAACCGATCGCAAGGTAGTATTTCTCTACTTCACGCTTTGCAAATAGCTGTGAAAGCTCGCTCGCCGCCGACGCATTTTTTGCCAGCAGCAGAATGCCCGAAGTCATTTTATCTAGTCGATGAACGAGATACAGCTTAGGCTCATTAATTGCCTTAGCAACTTCTTGAAGCAACATGGTATCGCCATCGTCTTTGTGGACGCTGACTCCAGGGTGCTTATTGATAAGTAAAAAATCAGAGTGGTTCAGAAGAATATCGAACATTAAAGGCTAGCTCCATTGTAGAACGTAGAGTATACCTCGTCTGAACCCAGATTCCAGCTACGAAAAAGCCCAACTCACTCAATAAATATTGAATCGTTGGGCTTCTTTTCAGCAACTAGCGATCAGTGCGTGGTCTTTACTCGATTACCAATAGGTAAATAGAACCAAGCTACCGCTTTACGCCAGTTTAAACTTACCAACTAATGCTTCTAGCTCAGCAACCTTAGCGTTCAAGCCTGATGTATTTTCGGAGCTACGAGTTGCTAGCTGCAGAGATTGCTCAGAGATATCGCTAATCGCGGTAATGTCCGCTGCAATTTCTTTGGTCACAGCCGTCTGTTCTTCTGCCGCAGTCGCAATAGAGTTAACCATGCTTTGTACATTGCCCGCACCGCTCACAATCGCTTCTAGAGCCGAAACAGCACCTGAGCTTTGCTCAACACCAATCTCAACTAAACGACAGTTATCTTGAGTGTAAGTCACCGCTTCTTGAGTGCCCGATTGAATCGATTGAATGATGCCCGAGACTTCTCGTGTCGCTTTGGTTGTTCTTTCTGCTAGCGCTCGCACTTCATCGGCTACCACAGCAAAACCACGACCAAACTCGCCAGCACGCGCAGCCTCAATCGCAGCGTTAAGAGCTAACAGGTTAGTTTGCTCAGCAATGTCTTCGATTACCTTGATAACGCTACCAATCTGCTCACCGTGAGAACCTAGAGTATTCATTTGCAACGACATATCGCTCATTTGAGTCGACACTTGTTGAATACTCGCCACCATCTCAACAATCACGTTGCGGCCATCTTCTGCAGAGGTTTCTGAGCGACGTGCTTCTTCATAAGTTGAAGTACCTTGCTGCGCCACTTCAGAAATGGTCAAGCTTAGCTCTTCAGCAGCCGTTGCAATCAAGTTAGCTTTGTCTGCTTGAGCTGATGCACCAGTAACGATGTCTTGGCTAATAGAAGAGAGCTCCCCTGTCACCGATTGGACTTGGTGAGTCACAGACGAGATTGAACCTAATAGGTCTACTAGTGATTTCTGCATCTGGTTAATCGACTTAGCCAGTTCAGCCAATTCATCACCAGAATCATCAATAATGTCGCCTGCCGTTAGGTCACCATTTGCTACACGTCGTGCTACTTGTTCTACACGAGTAAGACGATTGGTAATAGAGCTAGACAATAGATACGCAATCACACAACCAAAGACAATCGCAATAGCAGACAACACCATGATGGTGCGCTCGATGGTAGTAAACGTGTCGGTTAGTGTCAGTAGTGACTGTTCTGTATCTGCGCGCTCACTTGCTGACGCTTGATCCAGTAAGTTCTCAATAGGGATAAGATTGCTCTCATACAAAGATCGTAGCTGTTGAATATTGGCTAGTAGCGCAGCTTCATCATTGATCTTCGGCACAAGCTTTGATTCAAACTCTTGAGTGAAACGCCCCATCAGGTCTTCAATTCGCTGAATACGGCGGTGGTCTTCCGAACCTCTACTCTCCAAACGCTTAGCCTGCTCGATAGCTTGAGCAAATTCGTTCTTGTTGGTTCGATAATCATTGAGTGCATTATCGACCAGAGTGATTGCACCCAGAGCATCTCGATAGACATCTCCAGCTTCATCGATCAAAACAAGGTAGGTAACGGTACCCGGTACATCATCTAATCTAATCTCATCGGCGCTCTTATGAGCGCCAATAACTTCCATCCATACAATACCGACTAACGTGACAAGCACCGCCAATATAGAGCCAAAACCGGCATACAGTTTCTTTCTCACTGACAATTTCAAACAACACCTACCTAAATCAAAATATAGCTCTAACAGCTATTCGTTCCATTTATATCGGCTATCAGACGGATACCTTTAATGGTTATTTTTCTTAGATAATTAAGTTCCAGACATAAAAAAACGGGAGCTAATGAGCTCCCGTTTATCAAATTACTTTATCTTGCGATTAGAACTTCTTAGAAATCAGCGCAAAACCAGCAATGATACCAATACCTAGTAGCATGATTGCACCTTTACCGCTATCGAAGCCAGAAGAGATACCCATGAACGCAACGATTGCGATAGCTACAGGGATGATGTACTTAACTAGTGTGTACCATAGACCAAATAGTGGGAAAGAGACTTCACCGTCGTTAGTGATTTCTTTCTCTAGGTCTGCACGGTTTAGTCTCCAACCAGCGAAGATACATACCAACATACCGCCAACCGCTAGGAAAATCTTATCCGTTAGTAGGTCGAAAATGTCGAACGCGCCAGTATCAAACAGTGTTGGACCGAAGCCGCCAAGTGATAGAGAAGCGAAGATACATAGAATCGCCATTACAACACTTGCAGACAGTACCGCTGTTACACGCTTCATGCCTTTCTCATCGATTAGGTAAGAAACCACAACTTCAAGTAGAGATACTGAAGATGTTAGTGCCGCAACACTCAAACCAACGAAGAACATAAGAGCAAATAGAAGACCGATTACGCCGCCCATTTCAGCGAATAGCTGAGGAACAACAACGAATACTAAACCAGGGCCCGCTGCAGGTTCCATACCGAACGCGAACATTGCAGGGAACATTGCAACACCAGCTAGAATAGCAACACCAGTATCCATTGCGGTTACCATTGCTGTTGTCTGAACTAGGTTCTCTTTCTTCTTAAGGTAAGAACCGTATGTCATCATACAACCCATACCAAGACTTAGAGAGAAGAATGCTTGACCTAGAGCGGCTAGGATTACATTGCTGTCTACTTTAGAGAAGTCAGGACTGAATAGGAACTCAAGACCAGCCATCGCGCCCGGAAGCATAATGCCTTTGATTGATACTACAATAAGGATAATGAAAAGAAGCGGCATCAGAATCTTACCTGCTTTCTCAATACCACCAGAGATACCTTTCATAACGATAACAACGTTAAGTAGTAGGTATAAGCCCATCCACATTAGTGGTTGAACTGGGTTTGAGATAAAGCCACCAAAGCTATCACCAATTGCTTCTGGTGCGTCTAGAAGACCACCTGCAATTTTACCGATGTATGCGATTGACCAACCGCCTACTACTGGGTAGAAACCCATGATAAGTAGACCACTGAATACGCCGATAACGCCAGCGAACGTCCAACGACGGTCAGTTGTTTTAAATGCACCTACTGCTGATTTTTGCGTATGACGGCCAATCGCAAATTCAGTCAGCATGACACTGAAACCAATAAAAATTACAAAAAACAGGTAAATGGCAACGAATGCACCACCGCCACTTTCGCCTGCTGTGTATGGGAATTTCCAAATGTTACCTAAGCCAACAGCAGAACCTGCTGCAGCCATTACGAATCCTAACTTCGAACCCCAGGTATCGCGGGGTGTTGTGGTTGTATTACTAGTAGCCACGTGTACTCCAAACTTTTGTGTTATGTGATGTTGTGTTTTGCTTTGGGTGGCGTCTTTAAAAGGAAGGTGTATAAATAAATTTACACACCTAAAAGATTTGATTGACGCTCGTTGTCTAGCAAGTAAACCAGTTTAAGAATAAAATTGGAAGAGCATACCGTACAAATTTCGTTAAAGATGTAAATTTTTATGGTTAAATGCCGACTTTTCATACAAAACAATCGTTTTCTTCTTAAGTTGACCAAAAATTAACAACTTTAACCTATTTACATCTTTTGCTCTATTTTGTAAATAGTTGATTCCTTAAATTCCCATATCCGTTAAATAGCATTACTATCTAAGTGTCTCTTTTTTCGAGTATTCAATGTGGATAAGCTTTATCATTTTTTAACTTTGGCCTCTGTTGTTTTGTACTGGGTTCTCGTAGCCGGTGTGACGTTTCGTGTTGTACTAAAACGACGCTCTGTCAGCGTTTCTCTTGCTTGGCTAATGGTTATCTACATTATCCCGATTGTTGGTGTAGCTTGTTACTTCCTTTTTGGTGAGCTAAACCTAGGCAGAAAAAGGGCTGAACGCGCTCATCGTATGTTTACCCCTTTCGGCGACTGGTTCCGTCAATTGAATGATTGCCAACTTCACCAACCAGGGAAAGTCGGCTCCCCTATCCATAAGATTGACGAGCTTTGTAACAATCGAATGGGCATCCCTGCACTCAGTGGAAACACTCTATCGCTGCAATCTTCACCAAACGAGATCCTACACGCAATTATCGAAGATATAGAAAATGCACAAACCAGTATCAAGATGGTTTTCTATATTTGGCATCCAGGTGGCCTGACCGATTCGGTTGCCTCTGCGCTGATTCGCGCTGCAAAACGTGGCGTAGATGTTAAAGTTTTGCTCGATTCAGCCGGTAGCCCTCGCTTTTTCAAAAGCCACTGGCAGTCAATGATGAAGGACGCAGGCGTTCAAGTCGTACAAGCACTAGAAGTGAGCCCATGGCGTATTTTTTTACGTCGCCTAGATTTAAGACAACACCGCAAAATCATTGTGATTGACGAGACTATCGCCTATACGGGTTCAATGAACATGGTCGATCCTGCTCACTTCAAACAAAGTTCCGGCGTTGGTCAGTGGATTGATGTAATGGTCAGAGTGACTGGGCCAACCGTTAATGTGTTATCCGCTATTCATGGCTGGGATTGGGAAGTTGAGACTGGTGAACGCATTCTCCCTGATATACCTGAATGCCCAGTTGAAGAAATCATGACACATCATCCGGTTCAAGTAGTGCCGTCTGGCCCTGGCATGCCGGAATATTTGATCTTACAAGTACTGACCATCGCCATCAATCAAGCGAATCATTCTGTACGTATTACTACACCTTATTTTGTGCCAAGTGCTGACTTACTCGAAACACTTAAGATGACAGCTCAACGCGGCGTAACTGTAGAACTGATCATTCCACACAATAACGATTCACTAATGGTTAAATGGGCTTCTCGTGCGTTTTATACCGAGTTGCTTGAAGCTGGCGTGAAGATCTATGAATTTTACGGTGGCCTTCTTCATACCAAATCGGTAGTGATCGATGAAGAGTTTTGCTTGATCGGAACCGTCAATATCGACATGCGCAGTTTGTGGCTCAACTTTGAAGTGACTCTGGCTGTGGATGATGTGCATTTCACGCAAAAACTGTCTGAGCTGCAGAAATCTTATATCGCTTCATCCCTCTCTGTAGAGTTAGAACAGTGGGAGCAAAGAAACCTTAGTAATCGCTTCTTTGAGAGGCTGTTCTACTTGTTCAACCCACTCCTATAATTCCAGCAATGAGTCGATTATGGCTCGTTGTTTCCCCATCGATCATTTTTAACCTTTCACTGTTAACTGAGTGAAAGGTTAAAAATCGTAAGAAAAGCGCAAAAATCCCCGCTCCGCTCTTGCTTTGAACACTCTTGGCATGTTTTAAATAGGACATAACCGATTGATAAGGAATTCACAGCATGTCCGAGAACAAAACCACTAAACTTATCACTGCCGGTCGTGATAAGAAGTGGACCAATGGTGTTGTTAACCCACCAGTACAACGCGCTTCAACTGTCGTATTTAACTCAGTAGAAGAGAAGCGTAAAGCTACGATTAACCGCGCTAACAAGACCCTTTTTTACGGACGTCGTGGAACCAACACTCATTTTGCCTTCCAAGATGCGATGGTTGAAGTAGAAGGCGGCGCGGGTTGTGCACTGTACCCGTGTGGTACAGCAGCAATTTCGAATGCCATTCTCTCTTTTGTAGAAACAGGTGATCATATTTTAATGGTTGACACCTGCTACGAACCTACTCGTGATTTCTGTGACACCATCATGAAAAAGATGGGGGTAGAGACAACTTACTACGAGCCAACGATTGGTGAAGGTATCCAAGACCTTATCAAGCCAAACACTAAGGTGCTGTTTACTGAGTCTCCAGGCTCTGTCACCATGGAAGTGCAGGATATTCCAACACTAGCGCGTATCGCTCATGAACATGACATCATCGTTATGCTAGACAATACTTGGGCGGCTGGCGTGAACTTCTCACCGTTTGATTTTGGTGTTGATATCTCGATTCAAGCAGCGACCAAATACATCGTGGGTCACTCTGATGTGATGCTAGGTACGGCAGTCGCCAATGAGAAATGCTGGGATCAACTAAGAGAGCAAAGTTACTTGATGGGGCAATGTGTCTCACCTGATGATGCTTATTTAGGGCTTCGCGGCATTCGTACTCTTGATGTGCGTCTACGCCAACACGCAGAAAGCAGCTTGAAGGTCGCAAAATGGTTAGAGACTCGTCCTGAAGTTAACCACGTTCGTCACCCTGCTCTTGAGTCTTGCCCAGGCCATGAATTCTTCAAACGAGATTTTACTGGCGGTAATGGCTTGTTCTCTTTTGTACTAAACAACTCTAATATCAAAGCGACGACAGCGTTACTTGATGGAATGACACATTTTAGTATGGGTTACTCTTGGGGTGGATTTGAAAGTTTGATTCTAGCTAACGAACCAAGCAGTTTTGACAGCTTGAGAACTGTTGCCAATCCTAATTTCGAAGGTACCTTGATACGTGTTCATATTGGGTTAGAAGATGTTGATGACCTGATTGCTGATCTAGAGGCGGGATTAGAACGTTATAGCGCTCTGATTTAATCTGAGACGATAGGTCTAATATGCAAAAAAGGCAGGATATTCCTGCCTTTTTCTGTTTAAAGCATAACTCAAAATACTCATATTCAGATACTTCAGCTCATAATACAAACCGCTCATAGTCCAGAAGCTTTCAAAGCCAATATTGAACCTTAAAGCACATCCACTTAAAGATCTCAGAGCGATGAAAAAATGGCTATGAATTTTTCAATTTCTAAGTGATTGTTCCGCTGAAATAAATAACACTTTATTTGTGTGGGCAACCGACTAAATGATCATTGACCATACCTGTTGCTTGCATAAATGCGTAACAGATTGTTTCTCCTACAAACTTAAAGCCTCTCTTCTTCAAAAACTTACTCATCGCTTTAGATTGCTCGGTAGAAGCGGGAACTTGAGACATCTCAGTCCATTGATTCACGATCACTTCATTATCAACAAATTGCCATAAGGCATTAGAAAGAGAGCCGAACTCTTTCTGTAATTCAAGCGTTGCTCGTGCATTGTTGTATACCGAAGCAATCTTACCCCTGTGTTTAACCACATCGAAGTTTTCAATGATGTGCGGCACGTTGTCTTCATTCAGCTCAGCTAGCTTGTTTAGATCGTAATTATCGAACGCGGCACGATAGCCTTCACGCTTTTTAAGGATCGTAATCCAACTCAGACCTGCTTGAGCACCTTCTAAAGTAATGAACTCAAACAGAACTTGGTCATCATAAACAGGCACGCCCCACTCTGCATCGTGGTACTCCCTTTCAAGCTCATGTTTAAGCGCCCATGCACACGTTCTATCCACTGTATTAGCTTCCATTTCGATGGTCTCTTTTAGTAATCATACATAAAAATAATGCCCCAATTAGGGGCATTATTTCAAAGGTCAGTTGACGTTAAGCCACTTCAATTTTATGGAACAAACGATACAGCACAGGCACTACGATTAGCGTGAGTACAGTCGCAAAGCCTAAACCAAACATGATGGTTACTGCCATTGGTTTGAAGAAGATATCCGGTAGTAGAGGGATCATACCTAGAATGGTGGTAATCGCAGCCATACATACCGGACGAACACGACTCAGTGCCGCATCAACTACCGCAACATAAGGGTCTTTACCTGATTTCATTTCAATCTCAATTTGATCAAGTAATACGATACCGTTCTTAAGTAGCATCCCGGATAAACTCAAGAAGCCTAGCAATGCCATAAAGCCAAATGGTGTATTCAAGGCTAATAAGCCCGTCGTTACCCCGATTAGCGCTAATGGAACCGTTAGCCAAACAATCAGCGGTTCTTTGACCGAGTTGAACAAGAACACGGTAATCAAGAACATGAACAGGTAACCCATCGGCATAGTGGTAAACAGAGACGCTTGTGCATCAGCAGATGACTCATATTCACCACCCCACTCCAACGAATAACCCGGTGGCATCTCAATCGCTTCAATTTGTGGCTGTAAGCGTTTCTGTAACGTCGAAGCCGTTTCTTCACCCAATAGGTCGTTGTCGGCCATTACCGTCAGCATACGCTTACGGTTCTTACGGATGATAAGTGGATCTTCCCATTCCAATTCGTAGCCAAGCGTCACTTGCTGCAACGGAATATATTCGCTTAATGCCGGGCTCCAAATCTTCATACC
This sequence comes from Vibrio sp. 10N.261.54.A5, assembly GCF_041471145.1. Lineage (NCBI taxonomy): Bacteria > Pseudomonadati > Pseudomonadota > Gammaproteobacteria > Vibrionales > Vibrionaceae > Vibrio > Vibrio sp. 10N.261.54.A5. Next base: position 64,623 of record NZ_JBFRNU010000034.1, read on the forward strand.
TTCGATGTTGCGAATATCAACTCGCTCATCTTCAGGTAAACGAGCCACAATAGGCATCAACGTAGTACCATCACGATACACACCAATCGACTTACCAGAGAAAGACATCGCTAGGAAATCATCAACGTCAGACTTGGTAATACCATAACGACGCGCTTGGCTTTCATTGAACTGAGGCTCTAATACCTTAGTTCTTTCACGCCAATCATGACGAACGTTAAATGCTCCGTCATCAGCACGCATGATGTCCATAACTTGAGCTGCGATTGAACGTAGCACGGTTGGGTCTGAACCGACGATTCGAGCCTCAATTTTCGCACCGCCACTAGGGCCTAATTCAATTTGCTTAAGTTTGTAATCAATTTCAGGGAACTGACTGTCAACGTGTTCACGGAAGCGACGCATCAGCCCTTCAAGTACCTGATAATCTGTCACACGAACCGTGATTTCGCCATACGCGCTATAACTCTTCTCGGGTGAGTAGGTCAACATGAAACGCTGCAGACCTTTACCGGCCGTGGTCGTGATATGTTCAACTTCACTTTGTTCCGACAACCAACTCTCAAGCACTCTCAACTTGGTATTAGTTGCTCGAATATCCGTACCTTCTGGCATCCAAACATCCACTTGGAACATCGGAGTAGTTGAAGATGGGAAGAATGCTTGTTTCACAAAGCCAAAACCGTACACACTCGCACCTAAACCAATCACCAGAACGATCATGGTTAGCCACGCGCGTTTCATACAGAACTCAAGGAAGTTTTTATAGATAACAAAAACCATCCCGTTGTATGGGTCTTTGCCTTCGTTATCGGGATCAACCTTCTGTCCTCTGAAGAAGATATCGGCAAAAAACGGCGTGATCGAGATAGCAGTAAACCAACTCAGCATCAATGAAATCAATAGTACCGTGAACAAGGTGCCACAGTATTCGCCCGTTGAATCTTCAGACAAACCAATTGGAGCAAACGCGGTGACCGCAATCACCGTTGCACCGAGCAGTGGCCATTTGGTTTGGGTCACGATATCAGTGGCGGCCTGCATCCGGGTTCGCCCCTTCTGCGTGCCGATCAATATCCCCTCCACCACCACAATGGCATTATCCACCAGCATCCCCAAGGCAATAACCAACGCGCCCAGTGAAATACGTTGAAGGTCGATTTTGAAGTACTGCATGAAAATAAAGGTGCCGAATACGGTCAATAGCAGTATCAAACCAATCAACAGACCCGATCGTACTCCCATGAAGAACAGTAACACCACGATTACGATCGCAACCGCCTGCCCTAAACTCACCACAAATCCGCTTACCGACTTGTTCACCTCTTTAGGTTGGTTATAAACCTCGGAGATGTCGATACCGACGGGTTGTTGATATTTAAGCTCGGCGAGTCTTCGATCAAAGTCTTCACCCACTGCGACCACGTTCACGCCTTGCGCAAAAGAGACACCCAGGTTAAGCGCGAGTTCGCCGTTATAACCAATGATGTTACTCGGTACCTCAACGTAACCACGAGTTACATTCGCCACATCTTTTAGATAGATAAGCCCTTGAGCGCCACCTTCCGTAAGAATCAAATCTCCAAGCTGTTCAACGTTCTGGAACTCACCCGTTGGATGGATTCGAATATATTCATCACCAATCCTTACTGCTCCTGCACTTGATACAATATTTTGAGTCGATAAAAGGTTAAATACCGTGCTTGGAGACAGACCCAGAGAGCTTATCCGCTTCATCGATATCTCAATGAATACTTGCTCTTGTTGTTGACCAGAAACAGAGACCTTACTGACCCCATCAACCAACTCCAGCTCTCGCCTTAGATAATCAATGTAATCCAGCAGCTCTTTGTAGCTATAGCCATCCCCCGTCACCGCAAGCAAGATCCCGTAAACGTCACCGAAGTCATCAATGACTTGAGGATCATTGACCCCAGGTGGCAGTTCAACCTTAAGATCATTCACTTTTCGGCGAAGTTCATCCCAAATTTGCGGAAGATCGTCTGGGCCGTAGTTGTTCTTCATCGTTACCGTTACCTGAGACAGGCCACGGCTTGAAATAGAGTTCACTTCGTCGACATAGGTAAGCTGTTGAATCGCTTTCTCTAGTGGGTAGGTAACTTCTTCTTCCACCTGCTGAGGCGTTGCCCCCGGGTATGAAGTCACGACCATTGCATCTTTGATGGTAAAGGCAGGATCTTCTAAACGCCCCAAACCGAAGAATGCTGAAACACCACCAATAAGAAAGATCAGAGATAGCATCCAGCTAATGACTTTGTTACGTATAAAGTAAGAAGCAACACCTGTGATCTGATCATCACCCTGTTGATCGTCATTTTGGGGCTTGTTATTTACTTCACTCATTGTTCGTCTCCTGAGACAATACTTCCACTGTCATCCCATCTCGCAATCGCGATACGCCTGCAACAACGACATGCTGCCCCATTTCCAATCCTTTCACTACCTGCAATGTTTCCTGGTTTGCTTTTCCTAACACGACTTGTTGTTTCGAGACTGTCTTGTCGTCGTTAAGCACCCATACATAAGAGTTCTGGCGCGTTAAATCATCGCCATCCGCATTAAACACAGCTTCGATTGGGATAAGTACCCCAGCTTTTAACTCCAAGCCGATATCTCGCCCATTTGACGTCACCTCAACGGCCATACCATCCAGAATTAAATCATCTTCCGGCATAGGTAGAGCAAGCGTCACCGTGAACGTGCCCGTGCTTGGGTCAGGTTCAGTGGTGAACTCCTTAATAGCCGCCGTGTATTCATTGCCACTGGGTACTCTTACCACAGCCTCAACATTCGATAACAGCTGTTCGCTAGGCTGATTCACGTAAATCTGGTCAGGCAGTTGGATAACAACCTCAACATCTTCGACACTGTGAATGTTCACGACCTGCTGGCCTACCTGAATATTTTCATATTGATCAACACTGACACGAGAAATGATCCCATCAACAGGGGCACGAAGCTTAGTGAACGACAAGCGCAGTCTTGCGAGCTCCAGTTCGGCATAAGCGATCTGGCGTTGAGCAGCAATTTCATCAAACTGTGACTTCGCCAATAAACCTTTCTTCACTAGCGGACTTGAACGTCTGTATTGACTGTTAATTACCGTGTAACGCGCCTGAGCATTGTCGACATCCAGTTGATAATCGGTAGGGTCAAGCTCTGCAATGATGTCTCCTCGTGAAACACGCTCACCTTCTTTCACATCAAGCTTATTGATTTCACCAGCGACTCGAAAGCTGAGATGAGCCTTCTCGGCAGCGTTTGCAACCGCAGGGAAATAGAGTTTGTCGCTAAAGTCGATGACTGAAATCTCGATAGCTTTAACCAAGGGCGTGTTATTCACTTCTACAACTTGTTTATCTTCACAAGCCGTAAGTAAAGCCAAGCACGACAGTCCAGCGGCCACTTTAAGTGTTTTCATGTTATAGCCCCCTTTCCTTGATCCACTCTCGAACTTTAACGCCCGGTTCAAGACCATTAACACCAGAAGTTACGATGCGATCACCATCGTTCAACCCTGAAACAATATGGCGTTTTTCATCGATGACAATGGCGACATTTTCAACAATGCCGTCGCTATTCACACGCCATACAGAGACATCATCCCCATCGGTCATCATTGCTGACGTTGGTATTTTGGTGGCCGCCGCTAACGATGAAACGAGATTTACCGAGCCAGACATACCGGGCAAAATACCCACATCGGTTGGTCTTTCCATTACCATGGTGACTTTGTACGAACCTGTTTTCGGGTCAGCTTCGGTATCCACTTCTTGGAAGGTTAAAACGTAAGAGTTTTCAGGAAACGCATCAAAAACCATGGTTGCATCCATCTCGAACCCTGATGAAAAGCGCGTAATAAGTTGGTCGGGTAATAAGAAGACGACTTTAAGAATTTGATTGGTTTGAATATTCATCACGCCTTGTTTAGCCGCAATGTATTCATGGTTTTCAGCAGGAATGATGGAAATGGTTCCGTCATACGGCGCAACCAAAGTGGTGTAGCGAAGATTCGCGTTAGCTTGATTAAGCACCGCGCGAGCTGAATTGTGGTTCGCTTTCGCTTGGTCGAAATCTTGCTCTGATACCACACGATCTTTACGAAGTTTGATCGCACGTTGATATTGAACATCGGCTAGCTGAAAATTCGCTTTTGCTTGCTTCTCGAGTAGTTGATATTCATCGGGATTTAACTTAGCAAGCTCGTCGCCTTTAGACACGTGCTGCCCAGCGGTCACATCGATGCTCTGCAATAAACCAGGAACACGGAATGCGAGTACCGCTCTGTCACCAGCTTCTGTGGTAGCAGGGAAATTACGCTCAAAGGCATTATTACCGACGGAGACAGTGAAGAGTTTGGCGGGTCTGGACTCAGGTTCAGGCACGGGAGGAAGCTCCTTACCACACCCAGACAACCCAGCTAAGGCAGTCAATAGGACAAGGGAGGCTCTATACATTGGTGATCATCCATATCTATAAATATTTTTATAACATAGATTAATCACATGTAACTTACCAGTCAGCGTAAGATTTATTTAGAGAAAATTATTAAAAAAAATAACGGCTTGGAATAAATTTTCCTAAACCGTTATCTAATCCTTTTTAGGTTTTACCACTACATGTTCTTAAATTCACGATTCACTTTAAACGTATCTGAGGTGACATAAGCTTCCATGTTGCGGACACTGGTCTCTAACTTCTGGAAATCACCCTCTAAAGTGTTCAATAGCGACTCTGCAGTTTGCCCTTTTTCCCAAGGCTTTTGCTTCAGCGTATGCTCTTGTTTCGCCTTCATTTGGTCGACATACTGAGGTGGTTGTTTTTCAAGCATAAATGTCAAAGCTAAATACGCTAATAACACCAGAAAACTACCACCAAGCAGTGCTGCTGAGATAACTAAGATGCGAACCAACCACACTTCAAGGCCAAAATAGTTCGCTAACCCTGCACACACACCAGACAATTTGCCGTTAATCGTGTCGCGATACAGTTCTCTACTCATAGTTTCGTCTCCAGTTAGGCGACTCCGCATCCAGTATTTTTTCTAGCGTTTTCACTCGGTCTTGCATGGATTCGGCTTGCGCAGAAAGCTTATGCAGACGTTGAAGATCCGTTTCAGAAAGACCATTGCTGGATTTCTTCTTGCTGCGGTAATGTAAGAATAACCATAGCGGTGCCACGAAGATTAAAAAGACAATCAGTGGACCTGCAATTAGAAATGTTGACATAGACAACTCCTAGATTATTTATCGCGGTTTTCAACTTGTTGCTTCAGTTTCGCTAGCTCTTTTTCGATTTCATCTTGAGCTTGTAGCTCGGCAAACTCTTGGTCTAAAGATTTTGCGTTGCCAGTCTTAGCGTAAACGTCCGCTTCAGCTTCTAATTCATCCACTTTACGCGAGAATTGCTCAAACTTCGCCATTGCTTCGTTGGTTTTGCTTGAGTGCAGGTGTTTTTGAACATCACGACGGTTGCTTGCCGCATTGTTACGAATCATTAATGCTTGTTGCTTTGCACGAGTTTCTGCGATCTTTGTTTCAAGTTTACCAATTTCACTCGTCAATTTTTCGATGGTTTCATGAACCAAGGTTTGTTCGGTGTGAAGGCTCTTGATGATGTCTTCCAGTTTTTGCTTTTCGATTAGCGCCGCTCTCGCCAAATCTTCGCGTTGTTTGGTCAGGGCAAGTGTCGCTTTATTTTGCCAATCTAGAATCTGTGTTTCGATAGCTTCTACTTTACGCGCTAGCTCTTTCTTGTCAGCAATTGCTTTTGCTGAGTTGGTACGAACTTCAACTAAGGTGTCTTCCATTTCTTGGATAATAAGACGAATCATCTTTTCTGGATCTTCAGCCTTATCTAATAGTGCACTGATGTTTGAATTTACAATGTCTGCAAAGCGAGAAAAAATACCCATGAGGAACTCCTTAATTACAATGATGGCAAATGCGTTTCAAATCGTTGTGCGACTTTATCAATCCACTTGCTCAAAAATTTACGTTTGTTGTTAAACCTACCATAAATAATCCAAGTAGCGTGCCAACTTTTAAGCCATTTATTATTAGTTACTTACAATAAAATGGTGATTAACTCGAACCATGCTATGATGAATTTAGCCAAGTATTGGTATTTTTCACCACTATGGCTCTTACATGACCTCTCCAGCGATTAATTCACACAAGGACCCGCTATGCAGCAGAACCTCATTGGTGAATCACCTAGCTTTCTCTCTGTGTTAGATAAAGTTTCCCAACTCGCACCAATAGAAAGACCCATTCTGATCATTGGCGAACGTGGCACAGGTAAAGAGTTGATCGCACAAAGACTGCATTACCTTTCAAGACGTTGGGATCAACCTTTGATCTCATTGAACTGCTCAACCTTAAGTGAAGGTTTGATTGATTCAGAACTGTTTGGTCATGAATCGGGATCCTTTACGGGTTCGAAAGGGCGTCATCAAGGTCGTTTTGAAAGAGCAGAAGGCGGAACGCTGTTTCTGGATGAGCTGGCGACCACTCCCCTTGCGGTTCAAGAGAAACTACTGCGCGTTATTGAATACGGGCAATATGAACGTGTCGGTGGGCAAAAGGCGCTAAGTGCCAATGTCAGACTGGTGTGTGCAACCAATGCCGACTTACCAGACATGGCATTAAAGGGCGAATTCCGAGCAGACCTATTAGATAGACTGGCGTTTGACGTCATTACTATCCCTCCTTTGCGTGAGCGAAAAGAAGACATCATGCTACTGGCAGAATATTACGCCATTAAGATGTGTCGTGAATTGGAATTGGAGTTGTTTGTTGGCTTTGCCCCCTCTGCCGTTGAATCGCTTTTGGATTATTCTTGGCCAGGGAATGTACGAGAACTCAAAAACGTCATTGAGCGAGCTATCTATCAGCACGGAAAAGATCCATATCCTATTGAATATTTGGTGTTTAACCCATTTAAACCCGCATGGAAAACAGAGCAAGATTCCTCTCCGGAAACTGGCAATGAGCCGTCTAACAGCCATACTTCATCAGAGAGCTTGTTTTCTTTGCCGCTTGATTACAAAGCATGGCAAGAACAACAAGACATCAAGCTACTCAACCAAGCCCTCAAACAGAGCAAATATAACCAGAAACAAGCCGCAGAATTACTTGGGTTAACCTACAACCAATTACGTGGAATGGTGAGGAAGTACGCGATTGTCGGACAAGCTAACGATAAATAGCTGTCCACGCTTGATTATTATTTGGAGCCGAATAAATAAAATGTTAAATTGTCCGGATCTTGAGGCTCCTCTAACGCCTCGTTTCGAAAAGTATTTCTTTTTATGAAAGCACTAATAAGACTATCACTGAGCATCTGTACGCTGAGCTTTCTCGCTGGATGTGGTGAGAGTGTGAATCACGAGCAAATCCGTGAAAAAGGCTTCATTTATTGCGGCCAAGGTAATCCTAGTACCTTCAACCCACAGCTAGTTGATAGTGGCATTACCGCAGAATCGCTGAGTCCTCAAATTTTCGATACACTGCTCACTCTTGATCCGATGACGTACCGACCAAAACAGAACTTGGCGACAAGTTGGTCTGTTGATAAATCAGGTACAGAGTACACGTTCAAACTGCGCCCAAATGTTGCGTTCCAAACCACAGACTGGTTCACCCCTACTCGTAGCATGAATGCACAAGATGTGGTGTTTAGCTTTGAACGTGTCATTGATAGTTCAAACCCATTTCATTATGTGGGTGGCGGCCTATACCCGTGGTTTGCCGGAATCGACTTCAAGACCCTGATTGTCGATATCACCGCGGTTGACGACCTAACAGTGAAATTCCAATTAAGTCGCCCAGACAATTCGTTTCTCAATAACATCGCCACCAGCTATGCAGTCATTCACTCTAAGGAGTATGCCAATCAGCTCATTGCAGCGGATGAGAAAAATCGAATCGATTCCAATCCAGTCGGCACTGGCCCTTTCTACTTAGATGAATACCAAATCAACGACCTAGTACGCTTGAAAAAGAACAAGCACTACTGGAAAGGTGAAGTACAAATGGACCAAGTTGTGTTCGATACTTCGCAACGTGGAACAGGCACACTTGCCAAGCTTCTGCGTAGTGAGTGTGACGTGCTCAACTCACCAATTTCTAGCCAAATCCCTATTATTCAGGCTCATGAAGAGTTGAAGATTTCTGCTACTCCGGCGGTTAATGTCTCTTTCATCGCGCTGAATACTGAGCACCCTGCACTGCGTGACTCTCGAGTTCGTAAAGCGCTCAACTTAGCCATCAATCGTCAGAACATTCTTGATTCTGTGTATTACGGTACAGGAACCAAAGCCTACACCTTGCTTCCTCCGACTTCTTGGGCTCACCAAAAAGACAGCGTTCAAGTTCGCTACGACCGAAACTATGCGGTTGCGCTTCTCAAAGAAGCTGGCGTTGAACCTGGGTTAGAGCTTTCAATGTGGGTACCACTAGAGCCACGCGCATACAATCCAAGTCCAAGAAAAACGGCAGAACTTATCCAAGCAAACTTAGCCGATATTGGTATTGAATTGAAACTCTATACCGACGACCGATTTGACCGCACACAGTTGTCCTCTATTTCCTCAACAGACTTGTTGCTTACAGGCTGGATAGGCAATACCGGTGACCCGGACAACTTCTTACGTCCGCTGCTCTCATGCAGCTCTGAGCGTGCAGGGTTAAACGTCTCGATGTGGTGTAATTCAGACTTTGATTTCCTTCTCGACTTAGCATTAGAGATCAATCAACAAAGGCACCGTGTGAACTTGTACCGACAAGCCCAAAACATTCTCAATGAAGAAGTTCCTGTGATTCCTTTAGCTCATGGCGTGCAATTTCGCGTGCACGATCGTTCGCTAACAGGCTTTAAAGCAAGTCCTTTCAATGCCCAACCTTTTGATCAAGTCAGAAGAGAGGTGCAGTAATGTTTTGGTATACATTAAGACGTGTAAACTTATTCGTTATTACGCTAGGAATTCTGACCTTGGTAGGTTTTTCCCTGCTTCGATTAGACCAAACCTCACCTTGGGCAATTCAAGATTTTTGGCCCGGTTGGATTAGCTATATCACTGAATTATCGACGCTAAACTTTGGCCTAAGCAAACACGGTGTGCCTATCATCGATGAGTTGGTCCTGGTGTTCCCTGCAACGCTAGAGCTGTGCTTCTTTGCCTTTGTGTTGGCACTCATCATCGGTATCCCTTTCGGCACCATTGCTGGTATGAGACAAGGTAAATTTGTTGATACCACCATATCGTTCACCTCAATGGCCGGTTACTCTGCGCCTATATTTTGGGTCGCGTTGCTGATGATCATGGTGTTTTCACTGCACTTTGAAATGTTCCCAGTTGGTGGCCGATACGACCTACTTTACGAGATTGAACACGTGACTGGATTCGCGATGATTGACGCCTTTTTTGCCGAGGGTCGCTACCGTGCGCACGCACTACAAAGTGTTATCGAGCACATGGCGTTGCCTTGTCTTGTTTTAGCACTGGCGCCAACGACTCAGGTCATCCGATTGATGAGAGCGTCAGTGGCTGAAGTAATGACGCAAAACTACATCCGCGCTGCGCGAATTAAAGGTCTTTCCACTAGAGAGATCATCACGCAGCACGTGCTAAGAAACGCGATACCTCCGATTATTCCTAAGGTCGGTGTTCAGCTATCGAGTATGTTAACGCTTGCTATTGTTACCGAGTCTATCTTTAACTGGCCGGGCATTGGCCGCTGGTTATTGGATGCCTTATCGAATCAAGATTACGTTTCAATTCAAGCTGGTGTAATTGTGGTGGCTACCTTAGTTTTGACCGCTAATATTCTGTCCGATCTACTGGGCGCGATGATCAATCCACTGGTAAGGAAGGAATGGTATGCTAACAAATAACGTCTACCAAGAAGAACAGATTCCAACCCAGTTCGAACGTTTCTGGCGCAGCTTCCGCAGCAATAATCTAGCTATGTTTGGCTTGTGGTGTTTGGTGCTTATCATTCTGGTCACCGTCACTTCACCGTGGCTAGCCCCGCATGATGCACAAGAACAAACCGGTCACCTATTAACGCCGCCCTCTTGGGATCCTGCGGGAACGGTAGAATACTTTTTGGGTACGGATGACTTAGGCAGAGATATTCTCTCTCGCCTAATAATTGGCTCTCAGTTAACCTTCGGCGCCGCGGTGGTGATTACCTTTATCGCAGCCGTCATTGGTTGTCTGATTGGCGTACTTGCTGGTATGACGCGCGGTTTACTATCAAGCACGCTAAACCACCTGCTTGATACTGTTATGTCGATTCCATCTCTTCTGCTGGCGATTATCTTCGTGGCATTCCTTGGCTTTGGGGAGTTTAATATCTTGCTCGCCTTGTGCTTGGCACTGATCCCGCGCTTTATACGCTCGGTGTACATTGCCGTGCATGCTGAAGTAGAAAAAGACTATATTCTGGCTTCTCGCCTTGATGGTGCGAACGATTTTTACCTGCTATGGAACTCAATCCTTCCGAACATCCTTACCGTGATCGCTCTTGAAGTTACGCTGGCACTGTCAGTCGCAATTCTTGATATCACGGCTTTAGGTTTCCTAGGGCTTGGCGCTCAAGCACCGAGTACCGAATGGGGCTCCATCTTGGGTGATTCGGTCGAGTTGATTTACCTTGCGCCATGGACAGTTACCCTACCCGGCTTAGCTATTATGTTTACAGTTATCGTGATTAACCTCGTCGGTGAAGGTGTTCGCCAAGCGCTAAATGCAGGAATCGAATAATGCCGTTACTTGATATTCGACATCTAACCATCGAGATTGAGACCCCTCAAGGGATGGTTAAAGCCGTAGATCGAATGAGTATTACCCTCAATGAAGGGGAAATTCGTGGCTTAGTAGGTGAATCAGGCTCAGGTAAGAGTTTGGTTGCAAAAGCGATCGTCGGAGTATGTAAAGAAAACTGGAAGGTTTCTGCAGACCGAATGCGCTTAGGTAATATCGACCTACTGCAACTGACGCCGAAAGAAAGACGCCGAGTGATCGCCCGCGATATCGCAATGATCTTCCAAGAGCCATCAACGTGTCTTGACCCTTCTGAAAAAGTAGGTAACCAGCTCGTTGAAGCGATCCCTTCCCATTCGTTTGAAGGTCGTTGGTGGCAACGATTTAAGTGGCGTAAGAAGCAAGCGATCGCATTACTACACAAAGTCGGCATCAAAGACCACTCTCGCCTAATGGACAGTTACTCTTATGAGCTGACAGATGGTGAGTGTCAAAAAGTCATGATCGCAATGGCGATCGCTGCCAAGCCAAAAGTCTTGATTGCTGACGAGCCAACCAACGATTTAGACCCAATTACACAGTCTCAAATATTGCGTCTTTTGAGTCGTATGAACCAGATCAATAACACCACCATCGTGTTGATCGGCCATGACTTAACCACCATTACCCAATGGGCGACTCGCATTACCGTGATGTACTGTGGTCAATCGGTAGAATCCGCTGATACACCGAAGCTGTTGGATGCACCAAAGCACCCGTACACCGTTGCTTTGTTAAAAGCGATGCCAGACTTTAACGACTGGATTCCCCACAAGGAGAAGCTCCAGTCTTTGCCGGGGTCAATTCCACCGCTGCAACATCTTCCTATTGGTTGTCGATTAGGGCCTCGCTGCCCATACGCACAAAGGCAGTGTGTCGAGATCCCACATACGAAACGTATCAAGAACCATAAGTTCAACTGTCACTTCCCTCTGAATATGGAGAAGAAAAAGAAATCATGAGTGCATTATTAGAAGTCAGTGATTTGTCTAAAGACTTTACGACTCGCTCTGGTCTTTTCCGTAAAAAGATTCATCAGGCGGTGAAGCCAGTTAGCTTTTCTCTTGAAGCAGGCCAGACAATTGGTTTTATCGGCCAGAATGGTTCTGGCAAATCAACATTAGCCAGAATGCTCGCAGGCATGGTGGAGCCAACCGCAGGCGAGATCCGCGTGAATGGCGAAAAGCTAGAGCACAAAGACTACTCGACTCGTTGTAAGCTGATTCGAATGATCTTCCAAGATCCGAATACGTCACTTAACCCGCGCATTCAGATCGGTCGAATTCTTGAAGGTCCATTAAAGCGAAACACCAACATGCCTCCAGAAGCTCGTATGCGTCGTGTGAAAGACACACTACTGCGCGTAGGCCTTCTACCGGAACATGCGTATTTCTACCCTCAGATGCTTGCTGCAGGCCAGAAACAAAGGGTTTGTTTGGCTCGTGCCTTAATACTTCAGCCATCCATCATTGTTGCTGATGAAGCTTTAAATGGTTTGGACATGGCAATGCGCTCGCAAATCATCAATCTGTTCTTAGAGTTACAAGAAGAGATGGGCGTATCGTTCGTTTATGTATCTCAACACCTCGGTATTGTTAAGCACATTACCGACAAGATTATTGTCATGCATGAAGGCAATGTGGTTGAGAGTGGGGAAACAGATCAAGTGCTAACCAATCCAACTCACCAAATCACCCAAAGATTGGTTGAGAGCCATTTCTCCAAAGCGCCGAACCACTAACCTGGAATCACGCTACATTTAGCAGAGGGGAAAAGTATGTATCGAACAGCTTCAATGCTTCCCCTCTTGTTGGTGCTGTTGTCCTTTAACGCGACAAGCACACCGCTCACATGGCTAGATAGAAGCTTCGTCGAAACTGCCTTTTATAACGTCGCGCTTCAACACGAATACTCCCAAGGCAACAAACCGCTCGCCAAGTGGAAACAACCGATCAAGATTTGGATCGATCATCGAGTGGGCGATGAGGAACTGCATCAAGAGATCACAGAGCTTCATATCAAACACTTATCTGAAGTCACCCAACATCCAATAACAATCGTCAGTAAAGAGTCCGAAGCGAACGTTAAATGGATATACACAAGGCAGAGCCAGTGGGTATCTGAGGCGAAATCGGTGCTCAAGCTCAAATCAACTCAACATTTAAATAGCGCCATCTGCACGGCGGGCTATAGAACCAATTCTAAAGGCGAGATTGTATACGCTGGGATTGTAATCCCGGTTGATCAGGCAAGATCGCGAGGTAAGCTGGTCGCCTGTATCGTGGAAGAGATCACACAAGTTCTAGGCCTGCCGAATGATTCAGATAAAGCCTACCCTTCTATTTTCAACGACCACACGCCAGAAGACTTATTATCGCCGTTAGACGTAGTGCTACTGCAATTGCTGTATGAACCAGAATTGAAAGCTGGAATGACAAAATCTGAAGTAAAACCTATCGTTCGAAAGATACTCAAGAGATACAGCAAAACAGGTGTGCTTCAGCAAGCTTCTAAAGCCGCACAGCAAGCGCCTTTGTATCAGTTGATTGGGTATTGACGAATATACGTTGGAAGTAACTTAGATGGGATAATTGAATGATAGCGCTGCCTAAGAAAGGCAACGCTGACTTACGATGTTACTGTATTATGAAAGAACTAGCGCTTAGCTGCCTGCTTTTTCAATTCGAAGTCGAACTCATCCGGGAACAAGATAACGCCTTCTTCTTGCTCGTTCGGGAATACTACAACAGCAAGTTCGTCGTCTTCTAGACCGTTCGTCCAGCGACTGTGCCATTTGTTCAACGAAATAGACTCAGCTTTACACTCAGACCAATCACCCGTTGCCCATGATTCTGCGAACTCTTGGTTTGGCCATACTGGAACACAATCTTCATCTTCTGTGTTCAGCATTACACAACCGTGTTCATCGGTTAAGATCCATACTTCACGGTTTGCTACGATTTCTTTCACACAGTATTTCAGGCGTTGCTCGCCCGTATACTTGTTGATTTCAGCGATTTTTTTATCGTCTAGCTGTGTAGTCATCTTAATTTCCTACTTTAGTCAGTAACTTTGCTCTTAAAGCTATTTTATGCCGAGTGTTGTTAACTTCAAACATTATCGATGAAGAAGAAAGTCTACTTCAAAGAAAAACGCCTGCTAAATAAGCAGGCGTTTAATATTAAGCGACTTGATTAAACAAGCTCACCTTGTAGCCAAGGCCAGCCTTGCTTCTTACGGCTTAGTGTATTTTCCATCATTAATACGCCGCCTTTCTCGTGCTTAACCAATTTCTCAGCCCACTCACCTTTGTATAGAAGACGAGTTTGAGCAGTAGTGATATCTGTTAGCATTACCGCAGCGAACGCTAGACCGTCTTTCTCACAACGCTCTTCAAGATCAGCTTCTAGCGCTTCGATCATGCCGTCTACTTGCTCAAGAGTCGCAAGTTCAACTTGACCAACAACAACATCACGACCGTTGAATGGGTAGCCTTTAAGGTCTTTTTCTACTAGCTGTGCAGCAGATAGGCCTTCGATGTTTGTTTTTGCGATTAGAAGCGCTTTGATGAATGCATCAACGTCAGTTACGCCAGCAATTTCAGCAAGCTCAGCAACCGCGTCTTTGTCTTTTTGAGTACATGTTGGAGAAGCGAAACCAACTGTGTCTGAAAGAATTGCAGACATCATTAGTTTAGCGATTTGTTGAGAGATTGCGTGACCTTCAATCTTGAACATGTTGAAAAGTACAGTGTTTGTACAACCAACAGGCCAGATCCAAGCTTCCATTGGGTTTACTGTCATCACGTCGCCTAGACGGTGGTGATCAACAATACCTACGATCTCTGCATCAGCAACATCATCTGGTGCTTGTGCTAGATCTGAGTAGTCTACTAGCCAGATTTTCTCACCAGCAACAGAAGTACGAAGCTCTGGCTTTTCAGCACCAGCGACTTCTAGAATGTGTTGAGTTTCGCGGTTGATCTCGCCTTGGCGAATTGGTGTCGCTTCCTCGCCACGAGCCTTAAGAAGCTCAGTTGCAACTAACGCACTACAAATACTGTCACTATCAGGGTTTTTGTGACCAACAACTAAAATCATGTTTCTTCCTATTACACTAACAATTATGACTCTACCTTTAGAGCCTCTCTTTATTAGCCATACTTTACCTCATTTTTTTAGATTGGTCATGTTTCGTGGGTTTAGCCAATAGTAACAATAGATAAAAAAACAACAAATGCAATTGATAATTATTATCATTAGTATATATTTATCTTAATCCACTAATTTTGAGTAACACCTATGGATCGACTAATCTCTTTTTTGCCAAGCAGTAGTGCTGCGAAAACAACTCAGTTTTCACTGTCATTTAAGCGCCTGCTTTTGCCTGTCTCACTTGCAGCTTTGGTTGCAGCCCCAGCTACACGAGAGCTGACGGTGACTACTTTGTCAGACGCGTTTTGGGCAGTGTCTTGTTATGTTGCTTTAACCTTGGCTATTTACCACTGGTTAAGTCTGTACATAAACAAAGATAACGTCTTCAATAAGCTCGTCCATCAATCTCGTTCAAACCAAGTGGTATTCGCGGCTCTCATGGGCGCGTTGCCCGGCTGTGGCGGTGCGATAGTGGTAACCACACAATTTATCTCGGGAAAACTCGGATTTGGTGCGGTAGTTGCGGTGCTCGTCTCAACCATGGGTGACGCGGCGTTCCTGCTCATAGCGAGCGAGCCTAAGACAGGTTTAGCCATGATGGCGATGGGCGTGATCGTGGGTACTGCGTCAGGCCGAATCATTAACTTGTTTCACGCAGACGACTTCTTACGCCCAAAAAAAGCAGAGAAAAATGAAGTGGTGAGCAGCTGTGCTTCTCAATCTCAAGACAAAGAATCGGTCTCTAAAAAAGCGATAAACCTGCAAGGTTACCTGTGGTCTGTACTGATTATTCCGGGTGCTGCCGTTGCCCTACTTGGCTCTTTTCAAGTCGATGTGAACGAGCTGCTCGCTTTGCCTGAAATGTCGATGGAATGGGCGGGGACAGTTTTGCTGATCAGCTCGATGTTTCTGTGGGGGCTAACCCGTGAAATTGAGGATTACAAATCAGCCGTGAGTGAGGACGAAAAGTGTATAGGCTCTCACCCATTGCAAAAGACCGCTCAAGATACAAACTTTGTCACCGCTTGGGTGGTGGTTGCCTTTCTTTTCTTTGAATTTGGCTCTGTGATAGCAAATGTTGATTTTGCGACGCTATTCTCAAGCTGGGGCATCATGCTCCCCCTGGCTGGCGTGTTGATGGGTTTGCTACCGGGCTGTGGACCGCAATTATTGGTCACTAGCTTATACCTTTCAGGCGCCCTGCCACTTTCGGCTCAGGTAGGTAACGCAATTTCAAATGATGGTGACGCGCTATTCCCTGCGATTGCGATGGCTCCCAAAGCGGCACTGGTCGCGACCTTATACTCTAGTGTGCCCGCACTAATCTGTGCTTATAGCTACTGGTTTATATTTGAGATCTAACTTGATCAGAGTTAACTCCATAGGCTTCTGTAAGGTCGGTACTTTGTATCGGCCTTTTTGTTTCCGCCTGCTTAAGTCTTTCCACAGGTTCTTTTTACATTCCCTTCCTGCTTCACTGCTTCTACCACCTCTCTCAAACAGCGCGTTACAGCCTGTCTCAAAAACGCCCTCTATTAGCCCTGTATAATGCTTATTTAGAAACACCAACACTGATATCAAAAATACAAAAAGCCCCTGTAAGAGTGCTTACAGGGGCTTTAATTCAAGCTTTAATCTTGGTTCTTAAGACAAGACTTAAGAAACTTCGATTGGACCACCGAATGAAGTTACTGGAGGCAGTTTGCCTTGGAACTTCTCGAAATCAACCAAACATGTGTTTGCTGACGTTGCTTGAGCAAGTTCAGACGTACCGATGTCTTGAGTGAGTGTGTTTGGATCGCCGTATGTATCTAGCGCGCCCACTTTCTCGTTGATCGGACCGTACCAAGCACCTTCTTCGATACGAACAACACCAGGAGCGTAGCTATCCATTAGAACAGCACCTGCTAGTAGTTGACCACGGTCGTTAAACACACGTACTACATCGCCATCTTTGATGCCTTTCTTCTTAGCATCTACTGGGTTGATGTAGATTGGCTCACGGCCTTGTACCGCGTAAGTCGCACGCCACTCTTCAGATTCACACATCTGAGAGTGAAGACGCTTGTCTGGGTGACAAGATTGTAGCCAGTACGGGTGCTTGTCAGAGCCTGGACCACCGTGTGAACGTTCAGATTTCTCGAACCACATTGGGTGTTCTTGACAGTGCTCGTAACCCATGTTGCCAACAGTACGGCTTGTGATTTCGATGAAACCAGAAGGCGTGCCTAGTGCGTTGATCTCTGGATCTTCACGGAATGAAGCGTGACGAGTCCATGGCTTACCTTTGCCGAAGTCTAGGAAACCTTTCTCCCAGAACTCAGCAAACTCAGGCATTTCGAAGCTACCTTCGTTTGATGCGCGACATTCGTCGTACAGAGATTTAACCCACTGCATTTCGTCCATACCACGCGTGTAATCGTCGTAACGACCCCAACGCTTAGTTAGGCTAGACATGATCTCGAAGTCAGTCTTAGACTGGAACAGAGGATCCACTAGCTTGTGCATTGCGATCAAACCACGGCCAGAGTACGCGCCGTAACCATCGATATCGTTACGTTCCCACTGAGTACAAGCTGGAAGAACAATATCAGAGTGACGACAAGTTGCAGTCCAAGCGAAATCAACAGCCACTACAGTTTGTAGGCTCTTGAATGCTTTACGCATCTTGTTGCGATCTTGGTGGTGGTGCCACGGGTTGTTACCACTGAATACCATCATCTTGATGTCAGGCAGTGTCACTGTTGCGCCGTTTGCTTTGATCTTCTTACCTGGCTCTAACAGGCTATCTACCCAACGAGCAACAGGGATTACGCGGCTGTAACCGTTGTAATCAGTGTTAGTGTGCTTAGGCGATTGACCTTTGTCGATGTTCAGCGGGAATGAACCCGGAGCAGCGAAGCCAGTTGAAGATACACCGATACCAGAGTAGTGGTGACCGTAAGAGATACCACCGCCCGGAAGACCAATTTGGCCAACCATTGCTGCGATAACTGCACACATCCAGTAAGGCTGTTCACCGTGCTCTTGACGTTGGATACTCCAACCAACAAGAATCTGTGTACGACCGTTAACCAGCATCTTAGCGAAGTCACGAATAGAGTCCGCGCTTGCGCCACAGATAGCAGAAGCCCATTCTGGCGTCTTCTCAACTCTGTCTTTCGTTTCACCTTGAACGTACTTGATGAAATCTTCAAAACCTAGACAGTAAGTTTCGATGAACTTCTTGTCGTATAGGCCTTCGTTGTAAAGAACGTGAGCAACACCAAGCATGAACGCCACATCAGTTTGTGGGTTGATGTACATTTGCTCGTTTTCTAGGTAACGACCTGTTTTGTTTTTAACAGGGTCAACAGAAACAACATTGATCTCTTTCTTAGCAACTTTTTCTTTCAGCTGTTCTAGGTATGCGAACGACTCGTGAGTCTCACATGTCCAACCTACTTGAAGGTTTTTAACTGGATCGTTACCCCAAAGAACAATGTTGTCACTGTTTTCTAGGATAAGTTCCCAAGATGTACCTTGTGCGTAAACTTCAGTCGAACCTAGCACGTAAGGCATGATCGTTTGACCAGCACCTGTTGAGTAGTCACCGATTTTCTTCACAGAGTAACCGTGAAGTGCCATTGCACGTTGCATGTGGTTAGTACAGCTATGGAACTGACCCGTTTGTCTCCAACCAGTTTGACCTGTGTGAAGCGCCCATGGACCGTAATCTTTCTGTACACGTTCTAGTTCGCGGTAAACAAGATCTAATGCCTCGTCCCAAGTCACACGAACAAAACGGTTGTTACCACGCGTGTCAGCGCTGTATTTATGCTTCTTCAACCAATCTAGGCGAACCATAGGGTAACGCACACGTGATGGGCTGTAGATAATACCTTTAATACCTTTCAACATCTCAGTTGGGTGTTGATCGATTTCTAGAGGTTTAATTTCTTGCACTTTACCCGCGTAAACGCGAGCTCGGAATGCACCCCAGTGAGAACCAGAGACTTTCCACGCGCCGTCTGTTTCTGCAGCAGACGCTGATGCCGACGCCAATAAGCTTGGACCGATAACCGATGCCGCACTTGTAGTAGCGACACCTTTCAGAAAACTTCTTCTTGTAATTGCCATTGTGTTACTCCAATTGACGTCTTATTAGTGATGGCCTTCAGAAAAATCTGATGAGTGCTTCTGTAGATACTTAAGAACAAGTGCTTCTGTATCTGTATCGAAGTTAACGAACGCAATCATACCATCTAGCATGCCTACCCAACCGTTAGCGCTGAAGTGAGCTTCATCTGGCTGTGAGTGACACGTTGAACAGTTAGATTGGTACGCTTGACCTGCTGCGTTCCAGATTGGATCGAAGTTATCAACCATAGACTCTTTCTTCATCCAAAGTGCTAGGTTAACTTCTTCCCATGGAAGGCCAGTAAGCTCATCTTCTTTCTTCTCACCAACAGTGATAACGTCACTTTGAGATACTTCTTTCGTCAAGATTGCAGTTGAGATGTTCATACCGAAGTCTTCTTGGATTACACGTCCGAAGCCTTTCGCTTTACGCCAACCGTCGATTTGAATCTTGATCATGTCGCCTTTTTCGTCGATAACCGCAACTTTACTTGCAGGGCTTAGTAGACCCGCTTCAACTGTTGCTGTTTCATCTGTGTACATTGGTAGGTGACGAATAGAGATCACGTCAGAACCATTTGCGTAAGATGTGCTGCTTGCTACATTTTCTAGCTCGCCAACAATACCGCTCGCTGATGCCATATCTAATGGAAGGTTGTGAGCAATACCTTTGTGACAGTCAACACAGCTTTGATCACGCTCTGCCGCGTTCTTCATCTGGATACGCGCTGTTGGGCGCATGTTTTCGAAATCCATTGAATCGTAGTTGTGGCAGTTTTTACACTCTAGAGATTTGTTCGAAGAGAAACGATCCCATTCGTGTTTAGCTAGTTCGATACGACGAGCTTCGAATTTCTCAGGCGTATCTAGGTCACCAAATACTTGAGCGAATACTTCTTTAGATGCTTGCATCTTACGAGCAATTTTTGCTGTCCATTCATGTGGAACATGACAGTCAGGACAAGTAGCACGTACACCAGAAGTGTTTTTCCAGTGAACCGTTTCTTGTAGTTCTACGTATACGTTGTCACGCATGGTGTGACAGCTTACACAGAACTCTTCTGTATTTGTATGTTCTAGCGCTGTATTAAAACCGCCCCAGAAAATAACACCGGCGATAAAGCCACCCATGGTTAGTACACCAAGACTGATGTGTACTGCTGGGCGAGTCATTGTGCGCCATAATTTAACTAAAAATGATTTCATGTTTAGCTCTCTTAAAAATTAGTTCTAATAAAAATGTGATAGCAAGAGGGCATTACATGCCGCCGTGTGCACCTGGAGGACCTAATACAAACACTTGCAGTGCCCAAACTAGAAAGCCGTAGCCTCCTACAAAAGCCACACTTAATATTGGAAAGAGAACCACTGCAATGAAGAGGAATGACTTCCACTCCAACGAGCGTTTTTCGCCAGTTTCAATTTTATTAACATCACTCATACATTTTGCCTATTTTGTATTTAGTAATTTCGAGTAGCTCATTCTAAGGAGCTAAAGTTCTTGAGTATCTAACAACAAATTTTAGACCATACACAAAGTAGGGTTCAATCAAATCTCCTGTTATAACCCTTGCTAATCAATACTTTTTTGAGGTCATCCAAACTTGTTTTCAGTTAAACAAACTTATTAAAAAGTATTAACAAATGTGAAGAATTAAGTATATTTCACAAATGTTAAAAACCAACACTCGCGCAACTATTTGACAACCGATTTTAACTTTTTACCTACTAAGTAGTAGCCAAAAAAGCCTCAAACAACCACTATTTTGTGTTTTGTTTGTTAAATAATTGATCGTTTTTCGAATCGATGACTTTGCAGTTGAAATGCATCATTTGGCACTTTCAGATATGATAGAAGCCTTATTAAAAGGAAGCATTATGCAAGACGTTATTGATATATCTTGGTGGCAATTATTGTTTTTCAGTTCACTTCTCTTGCTACCAATTGTAATCAACCACAAGCTAAAACTTGGCCTTGGCAAAGAGGCTTCTATCAGCATCATTCGCATGACTGTTCAGCTATTTCTGGTTGGCCTCTACCTAGAATACCTGTTCACTTTGAATAGCTTGTGGGTCAATTTACTGTGGTTATTTACGATGATTATCGTTGGGGCAAGCTCGATTGTTGAAAAATCCAAGTTACCGCGAAACCTCTTGTTAGTCCCTGTCGCTGTGAGCCTAGCGGTAACCTGTGTACCCATTGTCTTGTTTATCTGCTTATTCATCATTAAACCAACACCGGTTTTTAACGCGCAGTACTTAATCCCTATTGCAGGGATGCTGTTAGGTAATAGCTTAAGCAGTAACATCGTGGCATTGCAGAACTTGTTCGGTGCTTTTGAAACGCAGAAATCAGAGTACGAAGCGGCTATCGCTTTAGGTGCCTCTCCTTCCTATGCTGCTGCGCCTTTTGTGCGTAATGCTATACAGAAAGCGATGTCTCCTATTATGGCCTCAATGGCAACCACAGGCTTGGTAACGCTACCAGGAATGATGACAGGACAAATCTTAGGGGGTGCTTCACCAATGATCGCGATTAAGTATCAACTGATGATCATGTTGGCTATTTTCGTGATGATGAGCTGCTCCTTAGCGCTTGCACTTCACCTATCATTAAAGACTTCCTTGACCAAAGAAGGGCGAGTTCTCGCTCAAATACAGCCTTCAAAATAACCTCCCGACTCCTCTTAGATCTGGTTACTCACTGAATTTGATACAAGTTATCCACAGAAATTGTGGATAACCAAATCAATATAGATCCTTTTTTGTCCATTTCGGCTCGAGCAAAGATCATTGCCATTGATCTTTGGGTGATTTCAAAGACATATACACACATGGTAATCAGCGCTGTTGAATTTTCAGATGATCATTAGAGAGATGAAGAAGTAGGTTTTCCACAAATAAAAAACGGCCTGCAATGCAGGCCGTCTTGTAAATGTCATAAGTCAGTTCAGTGTTTCCACAGAGCGTTAACTCATCTCGTCAACTGAGTTAGTCACGTAGGTAGATCAACCAGTACCACATACCAACAAAGATACCGCCGCCAATGATGTTACCGATGGTAACGGGCAGCAAGTTGTTCATCAAAAAGTCCGCCATGTTCAGATCAACATAGTCCGCTGGGTTAGCGCCTGTCATTGTCCAAAATTCAGCCGGAGCAAATGTTTTGATGCCGATAGCTAAAGGCACTTGGAACATATTCGCAATACAGTGCTCGAAACCAGCCGATACGAACATCGCAACAGGCAAAATCATTACCGCAATTTTGTCAGTCAGTGTGCGTCCACTAAACGTCATCCATACCGCGATACAAACCAATACATTACACATGATGCCGAGCGCGATAGCTTGGATAAAATCGTGGTGCATCTTATGTTGGGAGATAGCCATTGCATTCAAACCCACTTGACCGTGGTCGAACATGTACTGTTTGGTCAGTAACATACAAGCCACCAGCAGCAATGCGCCAATCAAGTTACCTACATAAACTGTAGCCCAGTTCTTAACGAGCGTGCGCCAACTAATCTTGCCACTTGCACGAGCAACCAGAGTCAGCACCGAACTGGTAAATAGCTCACCACCGGTAACAACAACGAGAATTAAGCCCAAGCTAAATGCAAGGCCACCTAATAGGCGAGTAATACCCCAAGGCAAATCACCAGCACCAGTCGTTACGATGGTGTAGAACACAAACGCAATACCGATGTGTATGCCAGCGGAAATCGCTAGGAGAAAAGATTTGATTGGATCTTTGGTTGCTTTACCTACGCCAATATCTGCAGCGCGCTCAGCCATTTGTGGCGGTAATAATGAGTCAAATTGGTTTAGATTCATGATGATTTACATTTTGAAACATGTCGTCGGGAGCGCGATAATCCTCTCTTTCATTTCTGAATTCAAGAGCTATTTTAGGCACAAAATAGCTCTCACAGCCTTGTTGAAAGCAAATAGTCCGAGTTATTCCAAATTCATACGACTTTAGTAGTAAAAAGAAAACTCTGCTGAATGATTAGTTATCAGCATAGAAAATAACACATCTATAAATATCAACAAGTTACGTTAAAAATCAAAGAATAACGTACACTAAAATGGCTCACAGAGCGCTTTTATTTCTAGATTTTGACATAGATCAACAGAACGTAAAAAAAACGCCCTAAGGCGCTTTTAACTCAATCACAAATAAAGAAATTAGTGATGCTAAACCGAAGGTTCAATCACTTCTTCTGATGATTGTTCTAGGGTTGAATCCTCTAGAGTAGATTCAACAGCTGGGGACATCACATCAGAGTCACTTTCGTTGGCCACTTTGCCACCTAAGCTTTTCAAACTATCCACTAACTCTTCTAAGCTTTTAATGTGAGCATCACTCTTGGTAATCTGCTCACCGAGCAACTCACTGTGCTTGGTTGCTTCAGACAGTTGCTGCGCTTGCTTCTGGTTTTCAGACTCCAGCTTAGCTAATTGCTCAGTCAAAGTTTTAATCTCTGACTTTAATGACGCCGTCATGTCTGAGCCTTTCAGCGCTTTAACACTCGCTACAATTTTTTGAGACTGAAGACGCAATACAACATCACGGTGATCTTCATCATTAACCACTCGTGAAATGCTCAATAACTGGTTCTCTGCATTCAAAACCGACTGTTCGAACTGGTCGCCTTTTACGCTCGCCAGCACTTTGACTTCATGAGCAACACTGCGTACGTGGTTTAATTCGAACTCCGCAGCGTGAACTGCGTCTTCAATGATAGACTTTTCACGGGGACTGGCTTTCACTTGGCTTTCTGCCAAAGCAATTTGAGATGCCGCTTTAGCAAACGTCAGTGGAACAACGTCATCGAAATCTTCATCTTCCAAGAACTCTAATTCGTTCTTCAAAGGTTCGATGTATTTCTTATGCGCCACTTTAACTTCTAGTAAGCGAGCATTGTTAAGAAATTCCACCTGCGCTTCTTGAGCGTCTTCAAGCTCATCGACCAGCACATACTCGAACAACTCGCTGTATTCTGAATACAAACGTTTGTAGCTCGAGGTAAACATGGTATCTGCGCCAAGAAACTTCAGGTAATCCATTTGGACAATCGAATCCGCGAGTACTCGATCAGCCTTCTTCTTTAACACTAAGATCGAGTCATAGTTTGATTTGATCAAAGCGATTTTTTCATCAAAGGCTTCAGCGTAAGTTAGGCTCGAAAAAATGGAGTAACTCTTGGTTATCCGAGTTTCGTCTTTAAGTAAGTCCGCATAAATGCTTTCAGCATCATCCCATGCGTCTAATAGTTCATTGTAATTCTCTGGTGCATAGAGAGACAATTGAGCATGGTCTTCAAGCTTAACTTCCCATTCGGAGTAAACGCTTTGGACAGACTGAAATGAACGGACCTCTATTGTCGATTCATTATTGTTGTTTGTGGTTTGGTTCGCGTCTGTCTGCTCTGAGGGTGTACTTTGACAACCTGAGATAGCAAATAGCATACTGATCGTTAATGCTACTTTGTTCGCTCTCACTTATGCATATCCTTTTTATACAATATTCGCTCAATGCAAATTATTTCTAGTCACAATATATTACAACCACTTAGCAATAAACATCACTGATGATTTAAGTGGGTGCAAATCACCCAATATAACCAAAATAAACTCATCACTCGATGATTAATCAATCAATTTGGTATCACTTATCAATTCTCTTTATTTGCTATTGCCTGAGCCGAGAATGCGCACTAAGGTGAAGGTAGAGAACGTTATGAATATATAGGTCAATTATGAAGTACAACGCTGAACATATTGCTGATTTAAACCTCCTTCTTCAATTTGATGTAAGTAGTGCAGCTACTGGAATTAAAGTCCATCAAGAGGCAGCTCAAGAAACTCAAGACGCTGTTAAGCGCCTATTCGAAAAAAACCTTTGTACTCAGCCAGACGGCGGTTACCTAACAGATGAAGGTATCGAGATGGCAGAGCGCGCAGACAAGCTTCTTCGCGTACTAAACTAAAGCTCCATTGTTCTAGTAAAAACTCCACTTGCTTCGGCCGTGGAGTTTTTTCATTTTTGGGCAAAGCTTTGTTAGGCTTATTGTAAATTCGTCATTTGCAGTTGTGAGGAACACATGGCTTCTATATTTATTGTCGGTGCAGGATGGGTAGGTGCACCTTTATCTGAACATTTAGAAAAACATGGTAACCGAGTAGTGGTCACGAAAACGACCCAAGCGGGAGCAGATGCCATTGGTAGCGAACAAATTCCATGTGAAGTGTTTAGCTTTGATTCATCCGATCCACAACAGACTATCGGGCGACTCTATTCATTGTTACTCGAAAACAACACTGAAATTGTGATTGGCAGCTTCCCTCCTGGCTTTAGAAAAGGAGCAGGACAAGAGTATGCCGACTACTGGCAGCAACTCACCAATGCATGCCAAAAGGCCAACATTAAAAAGCTCATTATGGTTAGTTCAACTACGGTATACCCAACTAAGCCGGGTGTGCTGAACGAGCTGGATGCATCACTCCCCCTTTCGACCTCAGATAACGAGCACGCGTCTTTATTTTCCGATAACGCACGAATCATGCTGCAAGCTGAACAGTCAGTGATTGATTCCGGTATCGACTACACCATTCTTCGCTTTAGTGGCTTAATCGGCCCAAGCCGTCACCCATCACGCTTCGCAAGCAAGTTAAAACAAGTCAGCACTCAAGCTCCAGCCAACATGCTGCACCTTGATGATGCAATTGGTGCTGTCGATTTCGCTATCAGTCAACTGCACAATGAAATAGTTAACGTGACCACACCAAATACAGTCAGTAAGGCGGAGTTTTATGCCGCGGCACTGAAAAGCGCCAACAGCAGTGAGCCTCTGCCCGCTGTTGTTGATACCCCAGACAAGTTAATCTCTTCGAAGAAGATTCTCGACTTAGGTTATTCATTTAAATTCGAATCCACACTGGACGCACTTCATGACTGAACAATCTATTGCTAACAAAAATCCCAACATAAAACTGCATCGCTCAGTCGACACCCTTTGGAACTTTATGTCGATGGGTCACAAGGTTACGCCTTCCGACTGTATCTTTGTATTGTGTAGCAACGATACTCGCGTAGCTGAATATGCAGCCGAGCTTTATCACCAACAGATCGCGCCTTACATCGTTTTTTCTGGCGGTGTGGGGCGCTTTACCGAAAGAAGCTTTGAACGCTCAGAAGCAGAAACATTCGCTTCTATCGCACGAGATTGTGGCGTGCCTGACTCTGACATTATCATAGAGAAACACGCAACAAATACTGGGGAAAATGTACGATTCACTCATGAGTTGCTGACAGAAAAAGGGTTATCGCCGAAGAGGCTAACCTTAGTTCAGAAGCCCTTCATGGAGAAACGTACCTACGCAACCTTCAGTAAACAATGGCCTGACGAAACTTCCGAGATTACCGTGACGTCGCGATGGCAAACTTGGGATGATTACTTTAACGAAGAGTTGCCGTTAGATATGGTGTTAGGCGCATTAATTGCTGATTACGAGCGAATCAAATCCTACCCAGAGAAAGGCTTTCAGATTGAGATGCCGATCCCCGACGACGTTGACCACGCCTATCAAGCATTGAAGAAGCTCGGTTTCGAATAAGCAAAAGTTAGACTTTGAACAAAGTAAAAGCTCGGCAGGAAATAAAACAAAAGCTCGGCTTGGAAGAAAGCAAAACACAGGCCCAATAAACAAAAACGGTGACACTTGGTTACCGTTTTTCGTTCTTTCGCGTTAGCAAATAGAGCTGCTTATTTACCTAACGCTTCTTTGTAGTGCAGACGGCAAACAGAAACGTATTTGTCGTTACCGCCAATAGCCACTTGGTCGCCCTCAGCAATCGCCACACCGTGCTCGTCGGTACGAATTACCATGTTCGCTTTACGGCCACAGTGACAAATTGTTTTAAGCTCAACAAGTTTATCTGCCCAAGACAGTAAGTAACGGCTACCTTCAAACAGTTCACCCAGGAAATCGGTACGTAGGCCGTAACAAAGTACAGGGATGTGCAGCTTATCAACCACTTCTGTTAATTGGTACACCTGCTCCTTCGATAAAAATTGGCACTCATCGATCAAAACACAATGACGCTTTTCTTCCTCATTGAGCTTTTTGATCGCATCAAACATGTTGGTGTCATTTTTAAACAGCTGAGCTTCAGATTGCAGACCAATTCGTGAGCTCACTTTACCGATACCATAGCGATCGTCCAAAGCTGCCGTAAAGATCACTGGCGTCATGCCACGTTCTTGGTAGTTGAATGAAGATTGAAGAAGCGTTGTTGATTTACCCGCATTCATTGCCGAGTAATAAAAATACATCTGAGCCACAGAAATATTCCTGTTAATTAAAAGTTGAAGATAGAAAAGGTGAAAATAGAGAATTCGTGCTAGAAAAAAGGGCTGAAAATCAGCCCTTTTTATAAGATTTACTTACGACGCCAAGTCGTACCTTCTGGGCCATCTTCCAGAACAATACCCAACTCGTTTAGCTTATCACGTGCAAGGTCGGCATTTGCCCAATCCTTTGAAGCACGAGAGTCGTTACGCAGTTTGATCAACGCTTCGATTTCAGCCACTTCGTCGTCGTTACCTGCCGCATCACCTTGTAGGAAGGCTTCTGGCTCTTGGTGAAGAATACCGATGATGTCTGCTAGTTCACGCATCAATGCACCCAGTCCGCTTGCTTTTTCAATGCTTTCAGGCTTGATACGGTTGATTTCACGAGCCATTTCAAACAGTACTGAATAAGCTTCAGGTGTGTTGAAATCATCGTTCATCGCTGTAGAGAATCGAGTCACGTACTCTTCGCCACCGGCAGGAGCGGCTGTAAGGTCTAGGCCACGAAGTGACGTGTATAGACGCTCTAGTGATGCGCGAGCTTGGTTTAGGTTATCTTCGCTGTAGTTTAGCTGGCTACGGTAGTGACCAGACATTAGGAAGTAACGTACCGTTTCAGCATCGTAATGTGCTAGCACGTCACGGATAGTGAAGAAGTTACCTAGTGACTTAGACATCTTCTCTTTGTCTACCATCACCATACCACTGTGCATCCAAGTATTTACATACTGAGTGCCGTGCGCGCAGCAAGACTGTGCGATTTCGTTTTCGTGGTGAGGGAACTGCAGATCTGAACCACCACCGTGGATATCGAAGTGGTTACCAAGAATAGACGAGTTCATTGCTGAACATTCGATGTGCCAACCTGGACGACCCGGGCCCCATGGCGATTCCCATGTAGGTTCACCTGGCTTAGACATCTTCCAAAGAACGAAGTCTAGTGGGCTGCGTTTTGCAGATTCAACATCAACGCGAGCACCCGCTTGAAGCTGATCAAGGTCTTGCTTTGAAAGCTTACCGTATTCGTCGAATTTCTTTACTTCAAACATCACGTCGCCGTTGCTTGCAACGTATGCGAAACCACGTTCAATCAGCTTTTCAACAAGCTCGATGATTTCAGTGATGTATTCTGTCGCACGAGGCTCAACATCTGGACGCTTCATGTTCAATGCATCAAAGTCAGCGTGCATCTCACCGATTAAACGCTCAGTCAGAGAGTCACAAGACTCACCGTTTTCGTTAGCGCGTTTGATGATTTTGTCATCGATATCTGTGATGTTACGAACGAAATTCAAATCGTAACCAAGGTAACGAAGGTAACGAGTTACTACGTCGAAAGAAACGAACGTACGACCATGACCAATATGACAGAGATCGTATATGGTTACCCCACAGACATACATGCCGACTTTGCCAGCTGTAATTGGTTTGAATTCCTCTTTCTGTCTTGTGAGCGTGTTATATATCTTCAGCATGATCTCTATCTATTTTATGGATTAATCAAAATAAGCTCGCAGTATAACAAGTCATACCTTAATAGGTAATCCCTAAAAGCAGGAATTACCTCAAACATCCGAGTTAAGTTAATGATTTGGTGATTTGAAAGTCTGCCAACATGCGCTAGAATTCGAACTTCATATTAAAAAGACAGTAAGGTAACAATCATGATCATCCTTCACACAAATTTTGGTGATATCAAAGTTCAACTTAACGAAGAAAAAGCACCAGAAACAAGCGCAAACTTTCTACAGTATTGCCGTGACGGTTTCTACGACAACACACTATTCCACCGTGTTATCGATGGTTTCATGATTCAAGGCGGCGGCATGACTTCTGGCCTTAAAGAAAAGGCAACTCGTGCAACGATCAAGAACGAAGCAAACAACGGTCTAGCGAACAAAGTTGGTACGCTAGCAATGGCTCGTACTATGGAACCGCATTCAGCGAGCTCTCAGTTCTTCATCAACGTTAACGACAACTCTTTCCTAAACTTCCGTAGCGAAAGCCTAGACGGTTGGGGCTACTGTGTATTCGCAGAAGTTGTTGAAGGCATGGACATCGTAAACAAGATTAAAGGTGTTAGCACTGGTTCTATGGGTATGCACCAAGATGTACCTCTAGAAGAAGTGATCATCACTGGTACTACAATCGAAGCTTAATTCATCGCTTTCGGTTAGTATTGATGAGCCGATAAAATCAGGATATAGGGAGCGAATCGCTCCCTTTTTTTAGACCTATGAAAACATATTTTATATCAGATCTGCACCTTTCTCCGTCACGAGAAGACATCACAGACTGCTTCTTAACCTTTATGAAGAAAGAAGCCGTAGAAGCGGATGCACTTTACGTATTAGGTGACCTTTTCGAATTCTGGATTGGTGACGATGATAAGAGTGAATTCGCGACTTCTATCCGCCAAGCGTTTATCGACTTAGTGAAAACAGGCGTGCCTTGTTACTTTACTCAAGGGAACCGCGACTTCTTAGTCGGCAAAAAATTTGCTAAGCAAACGGGCGTACAACTTCTCGACGAAGTTTCTACGATCGATATCTACGGGCAAAAAGCGGTAGTATTGCATGGAGATACCCTATGTACTGAAGATGTAAAGTACCTCGCCTTTCGCGAAAAAGTGCATCAGCCATGGTTACAATGGGTCTTCAACCGAATTCCATTTTTCATCAAGAAGAAAATTGTTTCAAAGGTTCAATCAGATATCAAAGATGACAAGCAGACCAAGTCTCTCGACATCATGGATGTGACACAGCAAGAAGTCGAAGATGTGATGGAACGAAACAATGTCGATCTGATGATCCACGGCCATACTCACCGCCCAGACATCCATACATTTAATGCTAACAATTGCACTAAAACCCGTATCGTACTTGGCGATTGGTATACGCAAGGCTCAGTGCTGGTGTTCACGCCGCAAAGTTTTGAACTACAGAATCGAGCGTTTAGCAATAGCTTTTAACATCACGCTTAAACTTTCACTTTGATTATTATTGTCGGTCAGACTTTCTTAGAAAGTGTATGGTAATTTCTAGTGAATTAGCTATTATCTCTCTACCAGAAATAAACCGAACACAGTACCAAGTTGAAATATTCATACGTAGCGCGTCAACCAATACTCGACACAGGCAAGAAAACCATAGGTTACGAGTTGCTATTCAGGGATGGTCCTAAGAACACTTTCCCTGAAGTAGAGCCGGAGCTCGCTACTAGCCGTTTGCTTTCCGATCACTTCTTATCGACCCACTATAATACGTTGGGTGATAAGCTTGGGTTCGTGAACTTCCCATATGCAAGCCTAATCAACTTAGTCCCTACTCTGTTCCCCAAAGAAAGCCTCGTTGTTGAGGTTCTTGAAGACTGCGAACCAACAGACGAATTACTTGAAGCAATCAAAACCATCTTTGACGCGGGTTATACCATTGCGCTAGACGACTTTGTGCCAAGTAAAGCTTGGAAGCGCTTCTTACCCTACGTTTCAATTATCAAGTTCGATATCCGTTTGACGCCAATTGCCAAAGCAGCGATGTTTATGAACTCTCTCAAAGGGCTAGATATCAAGTTCCTTGCTGAGAAAGTAGAAACGTACGAAGAATACCAAGAAGCGAAAAAAGCAGGCTTCACCTACTTTCAAGGTTATTTCTTTAGCAAGCCAGAGATGATCCAAACGCGTGCGCTCAACCCAGCATTCCTGACGACCGTTCAGCTGTTAAAAGAGATTGCGCACGACCCTATCGACTTTGGTGAAGTAGAGCGTTTGATTACGCTCGATGTGACCATGTCGTATAAGCTACTTACCTACGTAAACTCCGCTGGCGGTTCACCAACAACGATTCGTTCATTCCGCCAAGCGCTTATTTACCTTGGTGAACAGAAACTGCGTAAGTTCGTTTCACTGGTGGCTATCGCATCCGCGAAAGAAGATAAGCCGGACTCACTTTATGGCTTAGCGGTAATACGCGCACGTCAGTGTGAACTCTTGGTTGAGAAGATGAATGTTAAGGTTGAGCCTGGACAAGCCTTTTTGACCGGTATGTTCTCTCTGTTGGACTCACTCTTTGACCAACCATTGAAACAAGTACTCGATTCAGTGCCGATCGACATCGAGATCAAACAAGCCTTGATTCAACGTAAAGGCGTGTTAGGTGCTGTATTGGCGATGGTGGTTGCGTATGAGCAAGCTCGTTGGGAAGAAGCGACTCGTATTCGCCAGCTTCTCAAACTGAGTGAAGCTCAACTTGGTCAAGCTTATGACGAAGCGACGACTTGGGCTCAAGAGCTATTGTCTCCAGCCTTGAAATAGTAAACTTCGCGCTAACACTTTGATAATTTCAATAACTTCAACAGAAACTAAACTTTGGTGAGCGATCGTTTCTTGGTAAACTCCCACGCATTCACTTATGGCCTCTTAATAGAGGCCATTTTTACAGGATCTGACTATGTCTTTATGCCCATGCGGTAGCAAAAATACTTACCAACAGTGCTGTGAATCAGCGCACCTTCACCACAGTGCTGTTGAAACGCCTGAACAGTTGATGCGCTCTCGTTATTCAGCGCACGTGTTGGGTTTAGTTGACTATGTTGTTGCGACTTACCACCCTAGCTGCAACGCAGAAGCGCAAAGAGAAGGTATTGCCGAATCTATCAACAGTGATTGGGCAGGACTAGAAGTCATCGATACTGCGGTAGGCTCGCACCAAGACGAAGGCTTTGTTGAGTTTAAAGCTTACTTCAATGAAGAAGGCGCACAATACTGCATGCAAGAACGCTCTCGCTTTATACGTGAAGACGGTCTTTGGTACTACATTGATGGTACCTTCCCAGAGCAGGAACAAACTACACAACCAGAAATTGACCCACGCTTCAATCAAACCGTTGAGAGCTTTAAAATCGGCCGTAATGATCCGTGTATTTGTGGCAGTGGTAAGAAATACAAGAAGTGCTGCGGGTAACTCGTTCGACTAAGAAGTCAGATTAAGAGAAGAGATTCCTGATGTCGCTTAGGCTCCTCGGAATGACGCAAAGTCAGAGGTTAGAAAAGTGACGTAGGGCTTAGAAATCTTGAAATCTTGAAATCTTGAAATCTTGAAATCTTGAAATCTTGAAAATTAAAAAACTAAAAAGCCCCGTAAACATGTTTGTTTGCGGGGCTTTTGTCTGTCTTTTACGCGGTTCTATTAATCTAAAGAGAGCTTACTTATGACGCTCTTTCAGCTTGTTTACCACATCATCCATCGATAAGCCTTGGTCTTGAAGAAGAACCATTAGGTGGTAAATCAAATCTGCTGATTCACACACTAACTCCGCCTTATCGCCCGACGTCGCCGCAAGCGCGACTTCAACGCCTTCTTCGCCCACTTTTTGCGAAATACGCTTGGTGCCACGGGCATATAGATTGGCAGTATAAGAAGATTCAGGATCGGCGTCCTTGCGGGCAGCCAATAGCTGCTCAAGCTGATGAAACCACACCATCTGAGACTCTTCTTGCTTGTCTCCATCCCAACACGTTGTTGTACCTGTGTGGCACGTTGGACCAATGGGATTAACTTTAACCAGTAAGGTGTCGCTGTCACAGTCCAAGGCGATGTTTTGCAGTTGCAATACATTGCCCGACGTTTCACCTTTCGTCCAAAGACGCTCTTTTGTGCGAGAGAAAAACGTCACATTGCCAGTTTCACCCGTTTTCTCAAGTGCGGCTGGGTTCATGTATCCCATCATTAGCACTTGGCTTGACTGGTAATCTTGAACAATCGCTGGCACTAAGCCATCTACTTTTTCCCAGTTAATACGCTCTGACAATGCGCCTACTTCTGTTTTTGATAAGCTTACGGGTTCAAAACTCATAGTCGCACCTCTACATCTTGTTGTTTTAAATACTGTTTAAGTTCACCAATATTGATGACTTGTTTGTGGAATACCGAAGCCGCAAGTGCTCCATCCACGTTGGTCTTTTTATAAGCTTCAGCAAAGTGCTCCATTGCACCAGCGCCACCAGAGGCAATCAATGGCACATTACACACTTCACGCACCATGTTTAACTGATCGATATCATAGCCGTTACGAACGCCATCTTGGTTCATCATGTTTAACACAATCTCACCTGCGCCACGCTTCTGTACTTCCTGCACCCAATCTTTGGTTTCCCATTTGGTTGCTTTAGTACGCGCTTCATCGCCTGTAAATTGGTAAACCTGATATTTACCGGTTTCTTTGTCGAAGTATGAATCGATACCGACAACGATACACTGAACGCCAAACTTATCAGCAAGGTCAGTAATCAGCTGTGGATTAGCCAATGCCGGTGAGTTGATTGACACTTTATCCGCACCAAACTCAAGAATGCGCGCTGCATCTTCTGCTGATTTAATACCACCAGCGACACAGAAAGGGATATCGATCACTTCAGCTACGCGTTTCACCCAGCTTTTATCGACCACACGGCCATCACTTGATGCGGTGATGTCATAAAATACCAATTCATCGGCGCCCTCTTCTGCATAGCGTTGTGCTAGCGGAACGATGTCACCAATAATTTCGTGGTTACGGAACTGAACGCCCTTAACCACTTGTCCGTCACGGACATCCAAACAAGGGATTATTCTCTTAGCTAACATAAAATAACAACCACCATAACCTGTTGAATTTAATCAAATTAATTCCCTTTAAAACTATAAACACCAAAATAAATCAGCGAGAAATCAGCATGAGAGATGTAACTTTCAGAGGCAAAACATATCCCCACGCAAAGAAATTCATACATCTGAATATATATTCAATGAGATTTGTGAAATTCATACACACAATTTACACACTTTCGTTATACATAAAAAGCCTAAAAGTGAAGTTTGTCACAATGAATTTAACCATTAGGAAAAGAGGGAGGTTTGCCTCACCTTCAAGAGCATTTGCGAAATCGCAATCGCTAGCATAACATTAGCCTACACTAATACGTATTAAACTAAAAAAGGCGCTAGTGCAGCGTGAATTCCTACTAGCGCCTTTCTACTTTTTACTATTGATCACTGTAGTATTAGTGGTTATTTTCTTTCCACATATCTAGCTCAGCATCACTAATAGCATACTGCACCTGAATCTCTTCTTTGCTTAAATCCCCAAAAACTTTAGGTGCAAACTTTCCACGCCCTGTCCAGTAATACTTCTCACCATCAACTTCAATCATAAATTTTGGTAATGTCTTAGCTCTTTTAACTTTAGATGGCACATTATTATCAACTTCTGGTTGACCTAATGTCGATGTGTCCAGCCCGATGATTTTTATGTACTCTTCATCAGTTAAGTTCAGTTCTTTCATTAGTTTGCGAACTTGCTCCGCTTTTTCTTTTTTAGCTTCATTTTCCCTTTTTTCAGCGAAGCGCTTTTCTTCAATCTCTTCGCTGACTTTTTGTATATTTTTAAAAAAACGATCCTGCTGATCTTCATTCAATTGTTCAACGACTTTACGTAGCGTTATAACGCTTACCAAATCTTCACTGCTAAACATACCAACTTTCCCTTTATCTTATTGCAAACCTTATAATAGTCTCACAACATCTTTAAGCGATCTACCATCTTTCCAAATTAAAAATATTATTATAAAAGCCCGTGTAAACTCAATTTCTACTTGTCCCAATTATCTAGCACGGAAGTGCGTCATTCGGCATTTCTAGTGCGTCAAAGCGCATTTTCTGTGCGCCATTAAGCACTTCCTACATTTTATAATGAAAAAATAAAGATTACTAATTTGTAAAAAGGCGTAACTAATAACAAACAAGCATATTATTATCGTACTAATTGTTATAATATTAAGTGTATCAAAAGTAACAAGCTAGTATTAAAAGTTCTAATCGTTCCGATTATAATTTTAAAATCCTACCTCATCTCTTCCAGAGTTTCGGTTGCGAAAATAGCCTGTGGCATTTTCGATATAATAAACAGCAATGTTACCCATTTAGATTAAATATAATAAAAAGAGATTAATTAAAATGAATAATCCATTAGAACCACGCAAACACTTTAAAATTTATAGTCAGTGTAGTCGCCCTCAAAAGAAATCGCTGACTAATTTAATAAATAAAGGGAAATATCATTACGGAAAAAACACATTGAAGATGCAAATTATTCAACTGACACCGAGCTATGAAAAAGCATGCGATGTCTTTGAAGAATTAACAATTGATGAGTATTCCGAATTAATAGACTTAGTCGTTGGGTTAATTTACTCAGCATCCCGTGCCGACATTGATGAGAACGTAAAGAGGAAAAAGAACAAACTCCTTGAGGATCTTAAGTCCAATTTTAAAAAAGATAGGAAGCTTACGAAAGATAAACTGTCCGTCCATCTTAAGACCAGCATTACTGTAGCAGAGTCTGAAAACCTAAAAGCAGCAAGTGATAGCTACAATTATAATACTGTTAGTTCATTCTTGAGGGACGTTATAAGAGATAAAGTCGAAATTCGCCCAAACCAAAATAAAGAATATCAAGCTTATTTTAACACTAACAAACGTATAGCCAAATCGCTTGAAGAACTCCTAGATAAAGAAGATGCTATCGCTGCAATTCTAAAAAATTCTGATATGACTAAACAGTTCACAACCATGATCGCTAAAATAAGAAATGACAATAATATAACAAGAAACTTGGTTATGGATAATCACACAGTTAAGACAGCAGAAATGATCGCACTAAAGCATTTAAGTTCAAATAAACTCAAAATGTTATATGAACACAAACTAATTCAAGAAAATGAATAAATAGAGATACGCTTGCTCAAAGAGCAAGCCTTCCCAATAAATCATAATTAACAATAAAAAGAATAAAATATGATATTTGAAGAATTAAAACCAAAAGCTAAGCAGACTATAAAAGATGCATCTGACCTAATCCTATACACATCTGCACAAACTAAAGATGATGTGGCAAGGCTTGCTAAATATGCTGCGGGACAAACAAAACAAGAAGAACTAAGCAGTCCCATCTCTCAGTTTATATACGCTAACGAAATTTACTCCATTCCTGATGATGCTGAAACAAATGCGAGAGATGTTGATTGGTCTGAAGCAATTGAAGAGCTTCAAAATGCTTACAAACTAAATAAAAACACAAAGCAGCACTTCCGTCACTTTGTTGTTTCACTCGATGTTAATGAGTCACTGAGAAAATCTCAATGGACCAATGTTACTCACTCCCTAATGACAAAGCTGGGCTTTGAAAACGCTAAGTACATAGCATTTAAGCATTCCGATACCGATAATGAGCATATTCATATCGCCTGTTCAGTTGTCGATGTGGTTTCACGAAAAATTATAAACAACTGGCAAAACTACAACAAAGCTCAGGAGGTAATGCGCTTTTTTGAGAAGAAGTACAACCTCAACCAGATCGAATCCAGCGCTGACAAAAACAAAAGATATGACAACAAAATTAACAACGCTAATAAGCACTCACTAAAGCATATGATGCGTAGAAAAGTTGAGACAGCAATTCTGTCCCTTGCTCACAAGCAAGCGTCCCTACCCGAACTTGAGCTGGCATTACTTCACATTGGTATTCAAGTTGAGTTAACTAAGGATAAAGCTAATACAAGGTTTCGAGGCATCACCTACATATTCGGAGATATTAGGTTTGCTGGCTCTGCGTTAAAATCGGGGAACAAGTTTGCGCTTGGTGGTCTAGTCAAAAACGGAATATTGTCTATCGAAGCACTAGAGGTAACTCACTACCAACATCCACCAACAGAAGAGCTGGAACGTTTTGAAACAATCAGAAAGCTATCCACTGAAAAACTAGCCAACCTTGAAGAAATCACAGCTAAGCGAAGAGTGGAAGAAAAAGAGAATGATGAACTTATCTTCAATGCCGTAGTATTGAAAAACGATACTGCAAGAGTACTACATATTTTAGAAGGCAATCGACTCTACAAAGAGTATCTAAAGCATGCTAAGCGAAAACGCACAAGCTTTGAGGAGAGAGCAACAAAACAGGTAACTTTAGAACTAGAAAGCTCATTAATACGTAACTCAGCGCTCTCATTTAAATTACTTTACTACCTACTCTTGTCGTTAATCGAGAGCCTGGAAAGATTTGTAAGGACTGCGGATTTTGAACTGGTATATGAAAAGTTTGGTGGTACACCTGAACCTATGAGTCTTGGCTTCGATATCAGAAGTTGACCAAGGTGCAAATTGTTCAAAAGGATAACCAGTACGAAATATCATTATTACTAACATTCTGATCCTTTGCACTAGGAAGAACGACGGTAACAAGAGTCAATCAAGCCGTTGATTTAAAATATAAAAATCTACATCTTCGGGTATTCCGACCGAGGTTATCGTTAGTTCGATCTCCGATTTCGAAGTTGAGCTAAAATTGATCGGATAATCCCCAAACGGAAATAACTGATCGGAATACTCCGAAATATGCATGCAATGAGTTTAGGCCACTACCCGAGCGTGTTTTGGTTTTTTCGAAAGAAATTATAACTCCTTGCCATGTCGTTCAAAAAACAACCACGAAAGTTCAACACGCCCTAGCTATTGAACATCAATT
The DNA here is from genome assembly GCF_041471145.1 of Vibrio sp. 10N.261.54.A5. Classification (NCBI taxonomy): domain Bacteria; kingdom Pseudomonadati; phylum Pseudomonadota; class Gammaproteobacteria; order Vibrionales; family Vibrionaceae; genus Vibrio; species Vibrio sp. 10N.261.54.A5. Next base: position 102,641 of record NZ_JBFRNU010000034.1, read on the forward strand.
TTAGGTAGAATAAGTTCCCAACTTAAAAGCACTCCATATAGATGACTACTTTTCACGAAATACTAGGAACATCTCAAGCATCAACAACACAAGAGGTTAAAAAGAGGTATAAGCTGCTTTCAGCTAAGTGTCACCCAGATAAGGGCGGTAGTAACGAACTTTTTAAACTAGTAAAACTGGCATTTGATAAAGTAACTGGTGGTTATGGTGACCATGTTTTTGATCAAAAACATCATCAAAGCGAGCATGTTGGAAAACAACTCAGAGCACAAATTCGACAGCTAGAGGCTGATCTTTCAAAACAACAAATTGCTAAAGATCGCCTAAATGAAGAGCTTAAGAAAAGCAAATTGGAAGCAGAGCAACTAAAAGAGAAATTACAGCAACAAAGCTATCAGCTAGCTGCATTTGAAAAACAGAGCAATGCTGTGCGTGCTAACTCTTCTAATAAAACGCCGTATTTTTCAATAATTATCATGGCTATATTATCAGCCATAGCTGGTTTTACGGTCTCAGAGAGGCAGTATGAAGATGCCATACCTGTATCAGAGAGACTGTACAGTGATGTCCCAAGTTCCAGAGGAAGTATACCCGATATTGTTACAAGCGGAAAAAATGAGAAAAGGCAGAATTACAAGCTATTACTCATGGCTTTACGTAATCAAAAAAACGCAATAAATGTAGTTCAAGACCTTAAAAAACGCGGATATAACGCATCTGTTGAACCTACTTTAGACTACTTTAAAGTAATGGTTTGGATGTCCGCGAGCTATAAAAATGAAGTTGATGCTGAAATAGATATACTAAGTAACCTAACTGGCTCTCAAGCTAAAATTGTTAATGTGAGCGAGTAACAATTCTAACAAACGTAAACTCCATAGCTTAAAACAAACGCTCTGTTGTGTAATGCCCTGTGTCATTGCGACCACCACCTGCTAAATCGTTTACAGGTAGTTTCTGACATTTTAGAGATATTCGGCAGCAGTTCAGGGTGTTTGTTTTTCCAGTATCGCGCCCATCAAAAACAACAGCCAGTTTTTGAAGCTGAGCTTCTAACGGGCAGAATACTAATGTTCGACTTTTGAAACTCGTTTCTGTCCATAGGTATGCTTGCACGATTACGGGTAAATTAGTTGCATTTGGATAGCTCGTTTCCACACAACTCAATTTACCAAGAATCATCGTAGTTAAATGTGTGCAGTTACACCACTATATATAATAAAAGATCACAACTGCACAAATCCACACCCACATCACTAGCAGTAGAAAAGGCAGTATGGTGAAACCATACTGCTTAAACTATTGAAGTTCGCATGCAAAGCCTGGGGTCTCCACTTTTATAGAAAATCAATATATGACATGATTTCCCTTTGATTTTATCTATCAATTAAACAATCATTTAGTAATTGACCTAGCCTCAGCCACTCTTGAATCATATGCCCCAATCTTAATGTTTTCTCCACATGAGTCATCAGCACCTCTTCTAAAGCGATTACAGCCATAAAACGTCTCTCGATTAGGATCATTCTCACAGCGTGCAACCATCGTACCGATGCCACAACGTAAGCACCCTATCTCAATTTCACCACAACCGCGACAACGTCTAAACCCTTTTGCATGAGTTTCCAAGGGAGAGTTGCAATGCTTGCAACTATTGACCAACGTATCACAGGCTGGTGCGTGTGAGCATTTATACAAAGTTTTATTGTATCTGGTAGTTAACGGACGAAGTTCACCTGTCTTACACTGGCTACAGTTCCACTTTGCAAGTTGTGGCGCTAATTTATTATCAACAAACTGCAAGCCAAACTTTGCCATTTCGGATAAAAATGGGCTGCTTTTATCGCCATCGAATAATACGTAAACAAAGTGCTTCGCTCGAGTCAACGCTACGTAAAATAACCGTCTTTCCTCACCATGGATAAAGCTTTCTTTGTTTGGCAAAACTAGATCGATCAGCTCATCGTTTTCCCTCGTCGAAGGAAATACACCAGTATCAACCCCGAATAAAATCACATAGTCAGCCTCTAGCCCCTTACTCGCATGGGCTGTAACAAAGCTAATATCCAAATTTGTATACGAAAACTTCTCAACGTTAATACCTTTCAATTGAGAAGTATTTTCTTGGCGAAAGCGTCCAATAATCAGAACAGAAGCGACTTCGCCTTTTCTATCGGCTGTGCGATTTAACGTAGCTAAAGCACGCTGTAAAGAAATCACATATGCTTGATTTTTCCTTTCCTTCACACTGCTAATCGACTTGAGGTTTTCCATATCTTTCTTTACGTCAACCAACCTGACAGCAGGTGCATCTAACATAGCGTGAGTGGAGATCTCTTTTTTGATTTGAGCTGGGTTTGTCATTACAAAACGACTACTCACTTCATGAATTTTGTCATTAAAGCGAAAGGTCTTGTCCAAAGGAACGGCTGTGGCAGGGTTAAACACGGCGGAAAATTCAGTAAATAACGCTAAATCGGCACCATTGAAACGGTAAATGGATTGCCAGTCATCACCTACAGCGAATAAACGAATGTTTGGCTTTGAAGCCAATAGCGCTTTAAGTAACTTATAACGACCACCAGAGATATCTTGAAACTCATCAACCAAAACATGAGTATACGAATGATGAAAACGACCTTTTTCTATAATATCAGTCGCTTCAGAGATCATGTCACTAAAATCAATACATTCTGTATTAGCTAAGTGCTCCTGATACACCGTTAAAATAGGCTCAAAAATCCGCAAGAAGGCTTCCGTTCTCTCAATATCATAGCCTCCACCGCGATATTCATCTCGCACTGTATTTGAATCAAACTGCCCTTCTTTATACAAGCCTAAGAAACGTTGTAGTAGGTCTATAAAACCTTGCCATTGACTTTCGTTTTGTTCCTTAAGCTGCTTGAACAATGCATCGACTTCTACAGGCTGGGTGAGCACTTCATACTCGTTTAATGCAGCTTCTAAAGATGATTGCAATTGACCTTTTTGGAGTTGATATGTGTACAATTCAAGCATACGAGTGCCTTTCGACTCATGTAGCTCGCGTTTCCATTCTAAGCTTGCTAAGTACTCATCTCTATCGATATAGGGCGCTGTATTGTCATTCTCATCCAACCCAAGGTATTCAATGTAGAGATCGACATCAGGCAGATAGAAATCAGGTTGATATTGGCGTCGATCGACGCTTCTGGTGTTAAATTTGTAGTCGGCTTCGTACTCGTACTTGATGCCACTCAATGCCAAATAGTTAGCAACTCTCAGCTCCCCTACACTTTTTACCCATTCATTGTTCAACGTAATCAAACGGCAACTTGACAGAAATTCGTTGTATTCCTCCATAGAATCAAAATCTAGATCGGATTTCCCTGGTGTGCTCAAGCTTGAAAAATAATTGACCAAAGCAGATTTAAATAGAGGGTCATGCTCAGCCAAATCACTGAGCGTCTCGTCAATAAACTTCGTGAACTGATGTGGTTGTTCCGTAAAAGACGTAATTGAACGTTTAAATCCATGGTGCCTTGCTAAGATGTCATTACCTAGAGCGTGAAATGTATTTGCCCTCAGGTGATCTGCATTAGCTGGAATACGATCTTTTATACGTTCGTTCATCTCAGCCGCTGCTTTGTTACCAAAGGCCAGCATTAGTATGTTCTCAGCCTTAGCTATGTTTGCTTGAATGAGATAGCCAGCTTTACCCACTAACGTTGCCGTTTTACCCGTACCAGCGCCTGCAATCACAAGGTTGTGATCATCATTAGTTACACAAGCAATTCTTTGCTTGTCTGTTAATGGATTTTTCTCTACCTCATCAAAGAAGCGTTTGTATTTGGAGACTAATAGTGGTGTCACTTGTTCATTGTGCAGATTTCGCCCTAGTTCACTTACGCTTTCCGAAGAAAGTGATTTAGCCTCTTCATAGACACTTCTGTGCAAAGGACTCGTTAATTGATCTGGCGATACACCCAAATTCTGCAACTTACACACGAGCTGATAAGCCGAGGCTATAGGCCTCCATTCATAAGATGACAAATAACAACTTCTGGCGTGAAGCTTTGCTAAGGAATCTTGATATGCTAGCCATCGATCACTACTCGCAATGAGAAGCAACAAAGAATCAATCGTCTTTTGAGTAAAATCCATTAGATCTGATTGACGATAACCTTTCAAAACAACAACACCGTTATCTTCAGTTTCAATAACTAAACGATGAAAGAACAAACCCTTTTCAATGGATATATTTACTAGCGAATCTAGCAGAATCTCTAAACTTTGAGGGGAGTATTCTAGTCTAATGTTGGTTGGTGATAGAACGACAGACTGGTTCTTTTTCCATAGTTTATTCCACAAGTTTACCGCTGGATGTGTACTTAAATGCATCAGACTACTTCAATAATTGGATTTTAAATTCTGCATCGCCACTAGTAATCCAGAATACATGTATGGTTATTATTCTAACCAATAGCAGTGAACAAATCAGTAACAGTTAAGCATAAAGCAATCAGCCCCAACAATTGAAGTCCAACCCAAAATGGTTCATACTATACCCAAATTAAAAATAGTATGGATTTCATGGATAATCTCAACTACGCACAAAAACAAAGGCTTGCTTACATCGACTTTAAATTAATGTTTGTCGGCCACTTTACGCGTTCAGAAGTTGTAGAACATTTTAAGATGGGACTATCAAATGCCACTCGCGATATCAATCTCTACAAAGAGATGGCAGCCCATAACCTTACCTACGACAACGCTGAGAAAAGATACTTTCAGACAGCAGCATTTGTCCCTCTATTTAATCACAACACAAATGAAACGCTTGGTAAGCTAGCCAATCAACTTTCAGGTGAAGACAGTGTAATTAACGGCTTAGGCATTCCATTTGAAGCTCCAAGCCAACTTAACGCGCCTAACACCAACATCGTAGCTGTCCTTACTCAAGCAGCTCTGAACAACAAAGCGGTAAAGATAAGTTACGTGTCGCTATCTAGCGGCGAGAAAAAACGAACTGTCGTTCCCCACTCTATTGTTGATAACGGATTGCGTTGGCACATTCGCGCTTATGATTGCCAAACGAATGAGTTCCGCGACTTCGTTATTTCTCGAATTACCAAAGCTGAACTATCGGATAACGCCGTACTCGAAACTCAAACCATGCTCGCAGACAAACAGTGGATGAGATTCGTACCGTTAGATCTAGTACCTCATCCGAATAACGTAGATTACCCAAAAGCAATTGAACTTGATTACTCTATGAAGAATGGAAGACTCTCCATTGAAGTTCGCGCAGCATTAACGGGTTACCTATTACGACGTTGGAATGTCGATTGCTCTGAGAACGCAACGCAAACGACACCTGAACACCAATTATGGCTTGCTAATAGACCAACCTTGTATGGTGTCGACAACTTGCATCTTGCATCGGGTTACTCTGAATCTACAAGTATAGTTAATACTGAAAGCATCAATTAGGACGTAAACATGGCAGAACATAAAAAATACCTTGGCGACCTGATCGGTGGCAGCCTAATGATCACAGAAGCTCAGCTTATTGCCGAGCTGCTGCTTTCAGATCCAAGCAAAGAACAATGGGATGATGCCATTGTTGATCAAAACATTCTTCAAAAGCGCTCTCCAGCATCAGCTAAACGCAATGCTGCAACGATAAAAAAGCGCATTGCCAACTTGGGAAATAAATTCCTATCAACTTTGGTTAATGCTAACCACGAAGAAGCGGCACAGTTAATGATGGCTGCAACACTGATTAACTCTCCGCTACTTGCTGACTTCATGCGTACTGTTGTGATGGATGCAAAACGCATGTATCGAGAAAATATCGATATGAAAGATTGGGAATACTTCTGGGAAGATAAGTGCCGTATTTATCCTGACTTCGCTGATATGTCGGAATCTTCAACCTACAAAATTGCCCAAGTCGCATTCAAAGTCATGACAGACGGTGGCTTCTTAGAAAGCACAAAAACCAAAGTACTCACCAACATTTACATTACGCCAGATGTACGTCAGCTATTAGTCGATATGGATAGAGACGACATCATCCAGGCTATGGAGATTTACTAATGCTCCAGTTACAACAACGCTTAGACAACATCCAATCACGCCTAGAAAGTGATGAGTTCCTTCAGAATAAGGAGCTTGGTGGTGAGATCGGCTTTTATATCTTTGACTATAAACCAGAGCATGAACTGGCAGTTCGCGAGCATATTGAACTGTTGGAAAAGAAGCTGTCAAACAGAGGCTACACCTTTGCCAGTATCAACTTGTTCGAAATGATCATTAAGCTACTGGAATCACGCCGACTACTCGATAAGTCATTCAAAATGCAATTTGCGAAAGGCGATGAAGCACTATTTAAAGCGTTAAAAGGGCCACTAGAGCAAAATCGCGTTGCAGAATTCATAGTGAAAGAAGCCAACATAGATAATTGTGACTTTATCATGCTTCATGGCATGGGAAGTGTTTGGCCTATTGTCCGAGGTCACGGACTACTCAATGCGTTGCACGCTAAAGTAGGCCAAGTTCCAACTGTAATGTTCTACCCAGGTGAATATGATGGCGCGGCGCTTAAACCATTTGGCCGTATCGAATCAAACAACTATTACCGAGCCTTTAAACTGGCATAACGTTTCTTTGAGTCCACTTAAAAAACGTAGTCGCACTAAACATAATCGGAAGAAGTACTCTGTTATCAAATAAGTACTCTCTGAAACAAAAAGTTAGCTAGGAAATCAAATGCAGTTACAGCAGCTATTTAACAAAGATATCTCGCGCCCAATCAATGGTGTTGTTAAAGCCGATCAGGTAGGAAATGAAACCGTCTTCGTCGAACTCGACGAGTATGTCATCACCGCTGAACTTAAAGGTCATATTGAGCAGTTCTTCAAATACTACATGCCCTCAGTAGACGATCCTAAAAAAGCCTCTGCAACAGGTAAGTCTGGTATTTGGGTATCGGGTTTCTTTGGCTCTGGTAAATCTCACTTTATCAAAATCATGTCGTACCTACTGAAAAACGTAGAAACCACACATGATGGCGTTACAAAGCGAGCGATTGATTTCTTCGAAGACAAATTAGCAGAAGATCAAATGCTGTTAGGCGATATGCGTCGTGCGATTCAAAAAGAAAACAACGTTATCCTTTTCAACATCGATAGCCGCGCAGACACCGACGACAAAGAAGACGCAATCTTAAAAGTATTCCTAAAAGTCTTTAACGAAAAGATGGGCTACTCTGGCGATCATGCCCACATTGCAGACCTTGAGCGTGACTTAGATGCACGTGGCAAGCTTCAAGAGTTCCACCAAGCTTTTGAAGAACTATCTGGTTCATCTTGGCTTGAAGAACGTGATTCTTATGACTTCTACCGTGATGACCTTGCTGAAGCCTTCGCTAAAGTAACAGGTCAATCTGAAGAAGCAGGCCGCCAAGCGATAGAGCGCTTAGAAAACAACTTTAGCCTAGACATTCAAAACTTCTGTAAATGGGTTAAACAATACCTAGACGGCAGCCCTGAACGCCGCATTAGCTTCTTTGTCGATGAAATTGGTCAGTACATTGGTCAAAACACACAAATGATGCTCAAGCTTCAAACCATCACGGAAAGCCTAGGCACAATCTGTGAAGGCCGTGCATGGGTAGTCGTGACATCACAAGAAGACATTGATGCTGTCTTGGGTAAGATGCAAGAAGGTTCACGTAAGAACGACTTCTCTCGTATCCAACAACGCTTTGATCGTATCTCGCTATCTAGCTCAAACGTAAACGAAGTTATCGAAAAACGTCTATTGGATAAAACAGAGCCTGCGCAAACTGCTCTAGCCGCTTTATACAATGACAAAGGCGACATCATTCGCAGCCAACTTAGCTTTGAACAAACCAACAAGGCCGAGTTCTCAAACTTCTCAGGAACAGAGAACTTCGTATCAAGCTACCCGTTTGCACCTTACCAGTACAACCTAATCCAAAAAGTGTTTTCTGGTATTTCGCAAGCAGGCGCAGCAGGTACGCACCTAGCGAAAGGTGAACGTTCACTTATTGAAGCGTTCCAAACTGCTACCAATCAATTTGTTACCGATGAGATTGGCCGTTTGATCCCGCTATACAGCTTCTACCCTTCTATTAAGAAGTTCCTTGATACCGCTGTTGTTCGTGATATCAACCAAGCTCAACAAAAAGCATCAATTGATGAATTTGCAATTCAAGTTCTTCAAACGCTATTTATGATTCGTTACGTAGAAGAGATGAAGTCGACGATCGATAACATCGTTACGCTGTGTATCTCTGAAGTAGACCAAGACAAACGCCAGCTTCGTATCGACATCACAGATAGATTAGATGCGTTAGAAAACAACCTCTTGATTGCTCGCGAAGGTGACGAATATAAGTTTCTAACTAACGAAGAAAAAGAGATTGAGAAAGAGATTCAAAATACCGACATCGAAACATCAGATGAAACGGCTGAACTCAGCAAGATCCTCTTTGAAGAAATTCTTCGTAGTAGTAAAACCTACCGTTACCCAGAGAACAAACAGGATTTCCCTGTTTCACGATATTGTAACGGTCAACCCTTTGAAAAAGGCTCGATTGATAACGATCTACACCTAAAAGTGATCTCGCCAATTGATGCCAGCTACGATGACATGAGCGATGCCGTTTGCGGCAATGAGTCTTCTGATTCAATCTTGATAAAACTACAAGACAAGTCTCGTTTGTTTGGTGAGTTACGTACCTATATTCGTACCGCTAAATACACCAAGCGTAATGCTGGTCGCGATGCCGATATGGAGCTGCTAATTCGTGCGAAAGCAGCTGAAAACAGCGCTCGACGTAAACTTATTGTTACTGAGTTAGAAGAAGTCATTAAACAATCCGACTTCTATCTACTAGGTCACAATTACAATACTAAAGGTGCAACCGCTACTGCGATTATCGACAATGCTTACCGCCAAGTGATTGAAGATACGTTTAATAAGCTTAAGTTTGTTAAACCTTACAACGGTGACATTCGCCAACAAATTCAACAAACCTTAATTGTTGATGATCTAAGCCAACTAAACATCGACTTATCAGACGTTGAAGCAAACCCTCGTGCTCTTTTCGAGCTAGAGCAACATATCTCTATCAGTGATGAGTATGGCCGCCCTCTTACCGCTGGCGACATGGTGAAGAAATTTTCACGTAGCCCGTTTGGTTGGAACGATAACGAAATCATCCTGATGATTGCTCGCTTAGCGGTAGCAAACAAAATCACACTGCAAGCAAACCAACAAGACGTGCCTTTACGCAGTGCCTTTGACCACCTAGACAAAAATGCTAAGCGTGCCAATTTACGTATTCGCCGTATTCAACAACAGTCTGAAGCAAACCTAAAAAAAGCAGCCAAGCTGTACAAGTCTGTATTCCACAAAAATGCACCAGCGAATGAAAAAGATCTTCATGAGCAAGCGCTTCAGCTTCTTAAGGGCATGCTAGCCAAGCTGAAGGATTTCAAAGCAAAATCGACAACAGGCAAGTTCCCTGGGAAAAATGAAATTGAAGATGGCATTCTCTCAATTTCTTCTCTTGTTGAGCAACAAGGTAGCTATAAGTTCATCGACGAGTTCTTGCGCCAAGGTTCTGGTTTAGAAGAATTTGAAGAAGATTATGAAGAGCTAGATGTCTTCTATGAAAAACAATTCTCAACATGGCAAAGCCTAGCGAACGCCCTGAGTATTGAGTTTGCGAAAAACCGTCATCTACTCAAAACCTCTGAAGTTGCGAATACCGCATTAGAAAAACTGGAAGCGATTTATAACGATGAGCGCCCTTACGGGAAAATCCGTCAAGTGCAGGGCCTAATCGAAACCGTAAGAAGCATAAATGACGAAATGCTGGTAGCTCGCCGTAAAGAAGTAGCAAGTAAACTTGAAGCCGCTATTGATGACGTTCAACAACACGTAACAGACTCAAAAGCGACAGATACCATCAGTAATGATGCACTTCGCCCGTTGCAGCTGTCTCGTAAACGCTTAGAACACCTAACCAGCATTGCTGAAATCAATGAAGAGCTTAGAAATTCTGAAAGCTTAGTAGAGCAAGCTGAAGAGATCATCAATGCCTTTATTGACCAGCAAATTAAAGCGGCTGAACGCCAGGCAGCTCTTGAAGAAGAGCGTCGTAAAAAAGAGGCTCAAAGCCCGCAGCCAGACTCAATAAAAGGCTCAAGCACTCAAGACAATGGTGCATTGGATCTAGAGCCTACAGGCTCAAATCCTTATGGTGCGAGTGCAACAAAAGAACCATTAAAAGTTGCGGAGCCTGTGGTAGCAAAGCCGAAAGCTAAAAAGGTTGTGACCATCAAAGCAGGTGCAGTCTTCCAAGAGCTAGGTGATACCACTTATCTTGAAACAGAAGAAGAGTTAGATAACTACCTTGCGGCACTCAAGACTCAACTTTCTGGGCTAATTGCTTCAAACCATAAAGTACGCATTAAGTAGCCCATTACTGCTCTTGTCTACTAAGAGCAGCAGTTGAAACAACAAAAATACAAAGGAACCCACGCTCTATGAGCGTGGAAATCCAACCAATTTAGATGAGAATTCAATGAACACCAATAAGCTAAAATCTTACGCACCAAAAGCACGTGTTGCTTTTATGGAAGCGGTAAAAAACAGAGCGGCAAAACTCGGTATTTTCGAAGACCGTATCAGCGACATCACGATTGATGGTGACAGCGCGATTATCGAGAAAGAGGTTTACACTCGTAAACAAGGTCAACAGCGTAATCAGCTAGTAAAACGTATTGAAGCGTTAGGCACGCACGATGGTAAGTTCGTGCATAAAGATGGCTTTAATCAGTTTATCAACGAAACGGCCTTTACATGGTTTAACCGCCTAACTGCTATCCGCTATATGGAAGTTAACGAATACCTAGATCATGGTTTTCGTGTATTAAGTAAGGCCGAAAACGCGCTGTTTGGCGAAGGCTTTGAAATCTTAAACTCAGCGGCTGATGTAGCGGATGAACTTGGGCTAGACAAAGACCAGATCATAGACATGGTGCTTGATGGCAACAAAGAAGAAGAGCTTTACCGCACTCTCCTTTTAGGCCAATGCCACCAGCTAAGCGAAGCCATGCCATTTATGTTTGAACAGCTTGATGATGCCACAGAGTTGCTGCTCCCAGATAACCTCACAAAAACCGATTCAATCTTAAAGGATTTGGTCAACGACATTCCAGAAGATAACTGGAAAGATAGTGAAACGGGTAAAGGGCAAATCGAAGTTATTGGTTGGCTATACCAGTTCTACATCTCTGAACACAAAGATGCGGTTATTGGTAAAGTCGTTAAGTGTGAAGATATCCCTGCTGCGACTCAACTATTTACCCCTAATTGGATTGTTAAGTATCTCGTTCAAAACTCGCTTGGCCGTCAATGGCTAGCAACCTACCCTGACTCTGAGCTGAAAGACAAAATGGAGTATTACATTACACCTGCTGAACAAAGTGATGATGTGATTGAACAGCTAAAAGCCATTACGCCAACCAGCATTGATCCTGAAGAAATCAAAGTGCTTGATCCTGCTTGCGGTAGTGGCCATATCTTAGTTGAAGTATATGAAGTGCTGCGTGAAATCTACTTAGAACGTGGCTACCGCCTACGTGAGATCCCTGAGCTGATTCTTACCAAGAACATCTATGGTCTAGATATTGATGATCGCGCAGCGCAAATGGCAGCATTTGCAGTATTAATGAAAGCTCGTGAAGATGATAAACGTATCTTCACACGTAATATCAAGTTAAATATCCACTCAATCCAATCAACTGAAAGCCTTAATATTAACCAGCTTTGGTCAGATTTAGATCTTGATGGCAACAAGCAAGCAGGCTCAATTGACGACCTATTCGGAGAAGCGCAACTAGAATTAGTAGAGCCAACCGCAGAAAGCAGAATTTATCTTGATTTGCTTCGATACTTGAAAGAGCAGTTCATTGATGCCAAAAATTTAGGTTCTTTGATAGAGATAGACAGTAAGCACTACAAACACTTACTTGAACTACAAAATAGAATTATTGATATTTCAATTAAGAATTCTCAGCTAAAAAATCAAGCAGTTAAATCCATATTGCCAATCATTCAGCAAGCTATTACTTTAGCTATCAACCCAGATATAATTATTGCCAATCCTCCATACATGGGTTTTAAATATTTTAATCCTCATGTTAAGGGGAAAATATTTAAAGACTACCCAGAAGCTAAGCATGACTTATACAGTGCATTTGTACTTCACTTTCACTCACGTATGAACCATAACGGATACCTATCCTTCATGACGCCCTTTACGTGGATGTTCTTACCTAGCTTCAAAAAATTTAGAGATAAACTACTTAGTGATGCGACATTTGAGTCTATTGTTAGACCAGAATATCACTCTTTCTTTGAGTCTGCATATGTGCCTATTTGTACTTTCTCTATAAGAAAAGAAAACATTAGCAATTACCTTGCAAGTTATTTTGACCTAAATGACTTTTACGGTGCAGAACTACAGCCTAAAAAACTGATTGAGGCAATTATGGATGATAGCTGCCCTTGGAAAAGGACATTTTCTGCGAATTTACTTCAGGTAATACCTGAGTCCGTCTTTGCTCTTGAATTAAAATCTACAGCTATAGATGCATTTAAACTGAACAAGCCTGTTTCAAAAGTTGCATACCCAAAACAAGGAATCAAGACAGGAGACAACGATAGGTTTTTAAGGTATTGGCATGAGGTTGACTTTTCGTTAATTGAATTAAACGCCGAAAATTCAGAATCTTACGAATGGCCCTCAAACAAATCTTGGTGTCCAATTCAAAAAGGTGGAGCCAAAAGAAGGTGGTATGGAAACAATGAGTTCATTGTTCAATGGAAGGACAATGGACACGACCTTAAGAATTTTTTTGACAAGAATGGTAAGTTAAGATCTCGCCCACAAAACCTTAGTTTTGCACATAGGGAAGGTACTACTTGGACTACATTAACTGTCGGCGACTTCTCAATGAGATATAGCCCAAGGGGTTTTCTCTCTGAATCAGCAGGGTCTATATGCTATACAGATAATAATATGTTTTATTTATTAGGGCTTTTTAACTCTAATGTAATGAACTATTACATGAAGGCTATTGCTCCTACCCTCAGCTACTCTGAAGGTAACGTAGGGAAAATACCTGTGATCTTTAGTAACGTTGATGATACTGAAAAGCTTGTCCAAGAAGTAGTTGATAAATCCAAGATGGACTGGGACTTGAGTGAACTATCATGGGACTTCTCAAGTCATTTTCTAGTTAATAGAGAGACAAAGCTAACTAATTCATGGGAGTATTTTAGTAATCAAAGAATGGGATTTGTATCAAAACTGTGCGATTTAGAGCACCAGATAAACCACCACTTTATACATGAGTATGCGCTCGATGATGTATTGCAAAGTTATGTTAAAGAGTCAGATGTAACCATAAGAAAAGTTACTCGTGGTATTGCAATATCTTCACTTTGTTCCTACGGAATAGCGTGCATGATGGGGCGATACTCATTAGATCGGGAAGGTTTAGTCTATGCTCAGTCTGGTAACAATAGCTTCAAAGAGCTAGTCGCAGACGGCGCATATAAAACCTTCCCCGCTGACGACGACGGTATTGTACCTCTAGCAGATGAAGATTGGGTGTTTAAAGATGATGCAACTACCCGTTTCCGTGAGTTTGTAAAAACTGCATGGGGTGATGATCACCTTCAAGAAAACTTAGACTTCGTTGCAGAGAGCTTGTGCCTCGATGCAATCAAAGCTAAAAAGGGTGAAAGTTCGATTGATACTATTCGTCGTTACTTCTCGACTCAGTTCTACAAAGATCACTTGAAGACTTACAAGAAGCGCCCTATTTACTGGCTGTTTAGCTCAGGTAAAGCAAAGGCATTTGAGTGTTTAGTCTACCTGCACCGTTACAACGAAGGTACGCTGTCACGCATGCGCACAGAATATGTCACACCGCTTATGGGTAAGCTTGAGAGCCGTAAGAATATCCTTGAAGACTCGAAAGCAACAGCGTCTGGTGCAGAACTACGCGCTATCGATAAAGAGCTTAAAGTTATCGATAAGAAGCAAGCTGAACTGGTCACGTTCGATGAAGAGTTAAAACACCTAGCTGAAATGAAAATCAGCCTCGATCTCGATGACGGCGTTAAGGTTAACTACGGAAAATTCGGCAACCTACTTGCGGATGTAAAAGCGATTCACGGTAATAACCCAGAAGCCATCAGATAAGTAGCTATGTAGTAATGGCACAGTCCACGGACTGTGCTTTTTTCTATTTTCAAAGAAGAAGAGCGTTATGATTACATCGATCGTTGAACCATGTGCTGCAAGATTATTTAATATCTATTATAAGCACACCCAGTCATCTGATCTTGAAAGCCTTCAGTATCTCGTAGAAGAGGCATACAAGCTGCATGAGAGATTACGTAAGGCTCCTAAATCAAAGCTTGGTTTATTCAAACTTGATGAGTTTCTACTGTTAAAAGCATTACGTAATTATTCTGTCCACCAAGGCGAGTTTGTTGGTAAAAGCTACTACGTAGACCGAAATTTTGCTCAAAAAATGAGGTTAGAATTATTACGTGTCTGCTTGGTTAAGAAATCCACCATTAACTTAGCGATTAACCATGAACCAAATTTAGAACATGGTGAAGAAAACAAAGTCGCTCGAATCAAAGCTCAGTTGGTTGATTTTGACGATCATTACAACATTGAACCCGTTATTTTTAACTTCATGGTTAAAGTGTATGAGATGCTAAAATCTTTGAGGTTTACAATTCCTGGTGCAGGCTTTGAGGATATTGAGAAGTCTTACAAATATGAGAAACACTACAATCACCCACATTACTTATCTCTACACCCTATTGATTGTGATGTTGAATTAATTAAACAGCACTTGACCCCTGTAACAAGTGATTACTCAAAAGGTAAGGTAGAATTACCAACACCTGAGTCTGACCCTTTTCACCACTTCACTAGTCTAAACATTGATTACAAAAAACTGAGTGTTTACGAATATCAGGGCAATGAGTACGACCTAAAGTATCAGAGTCAAAGCAAAAAAATCAGTGACAACAACGAACTATTAACGATTGCTAATGTTCTACCGTTGCATATTGGTATTGCTTTTGTTCATACAGATAGTAGTGCTGACGTTACGTGCTTTAATATCAATGACCAAAGGTCGTCGCTTGAACAACATAAAATTCATCTAGACCCTTCATTTTATGAGCCTTCATTGGATGAGCTGTTAGCATTACATATATACAACGATGTGATATTCCCAGTCATCTTGCATAAATCAAGCTTAATAGCCGCCTCTATATCTCAAAAAAGCTCGAACTCAATGAGCAAATCCAAACCAGAAATGTCACAAAACCATCCCCCTGTTACATCTACGAAAGTAGGAAGAAATGATCCATGCATCTGTGGGTCGGGGAAAAAATACAAAAAATGTTGTGCATAAAACATATAAATTAATTCAGTTGGTGTAACCATGAAGGCAACAGAAAGTAAGTTATTCAAATTTTTACAAAAATCCGCTCAATTCATCATCCCGATATATCAGCGCCAATATAGTTGGACTCAAGAGCAATGTGAGCAGTTATGGAAAGATATCGTTCGTGCAGGAACAACTGATCTTGAAGCTCATTTCATCGGTTCGGTAGTCTACGTAGAACGCGGCTTATACAGCCATAGTGATGTTCCTCAACTGCTAGTCATTGATGGTCAGCAAAGACTGACTTCCACAACGCTACTAATCGCCGCATTAGTTTCAGAACTAAATGACCGTACTACTGATGACACCCCCGTCATTGAGGGTACAAATGCTAAAAAGCTCAAGAAGTACTACCTTTGTAATGACGCTGAAGATGGCGCTCTCTATTACAAGCTTCTATTAACAAAAGCAGATGACAAAGAGCTAAGAGCAATCATCGACGGTGAAGCAAAACACGATGATGATGCCACTTCTCGCGTGATTCAAAACTATCAGTTTTTCAAAAATAAGCTGAGTAAACTCAGCAACGATCAAGTATCTGAAATCTACCTTGGCCTTCAAAAACTTCTCATTGTAGATATTGCTTTAGATCGTGAAAGGGACAATCCTCAGCTTATCTTCGAAAGCCTCAACTCAACAGGTCTAGACTTGAGCCAAGCGGATCTTATCCGTAACTTCGTACTTATGGGGCTTGAGCCAAAACAGCAAAACACTCTATATGAAAAATACTGGTTCCCGATGGAAAGCGACTTTGGGAACGGTGAGTATAGTTGGTTGTTTAATCAGTTCATGCGTGACTACTTAACACTTAAAACTAATAAGCCACCAAGAATCAACGATGTATATGAAGCGTTCAAAAAGTATGTAGGTAACTCGCATCTCGATATAGAAGACGTTGTGGCAGATGTACGTAAGCATGCTCAGTTCTATATTGCCTTTTCCCTTGAAAAGGAAAAAGAGCAAAAGTTACTTGAAGCATTTCAAGACTTAAACGCATATAAAGTGGACGTATCTTATCCATTGATACTAGAGCTGTATCATGATTACGATAGTCAAATTTTAACGCTCGATGAGTTCATTGAGTGTGTACGTCTCATTGAAAGCTATGTGTTCCGACGCTATGTATGCGACATTCCCACTAATTCACTGAACAAAACATTTGCTAGCTTCGCTCGTTCTATTCGAAAATCAAGCTATCTGGAGAGCTTTAAAGCTGAGCTTATCTGCTTGACCTCTTATCGCCGTTTCCCATCAGATTTAGAATTAAATCGATGTCTACAGCATAAAGATATGTACAACGTTCGCAGCAGAGCCTATTGGTTACGTCGTCTAGAAAACTACGATAAGAAAGAACGTATCAGCGTTGAAAATTATACGATTGAACACGTATTGCCTCAAAACAAAAACCTCTCAGCTAAATGGCAGCAAGAATTGGGTGACGAATGGAAGTCAGTACAAGAAGAGTACGTTCATACCATTGGCAACCTCACATTAACAGGCTACAACTCTGAGTTGAGTGACCGATTCTTTACCGAAAAACGAGATATGGAAGGCGGTTTCGCAAACAGCCCATTAGCCTTAAATCAAAGCTTAAGAAACCATGAAACTTGGAACAAGGAATCCATTCAAGTTCGCTCTAAGCTGCTCGCAGATAAAATGCAGACAGTATGGCGATACCCGAATTTAGACGAGGAAGTACTCAAACAGTATCAAACTCAGCCTGCGGAAAAATCAGCTTATACAATAACAGATCACCCGTACATTGCTGTCGGCTCCTCAAAGGAACTGTTCCAAGCCTTTAGTCAAAAAGTGATGTCGCTGGATGATAATGTAAGGCAAGAGTTTTTAAAGCTTTATGTCGCTTTCAAACTGGATACCAACTTTGTCGATGTTGTCCCTCAAGCTTCTGGTCTAAGGCTGTCACTCAACTGTAAGTTCACCGAGATTCATGATCCTAAGAATCTATGTAGAGATGTGACTAATCTTGGTCGTTGGGGTAATGGTGATGTTGAAATCAAAATCAGTGAATTTTCAGATATCCCCTACGCTATCCAACTAATCCAGCAAGTTGTTGATATGCAGGTTGAAGGTTAATATTCATTGAGTTAGAGCAAGCACAGCCTTAAAGCTGTGCCTTGCTTTACTGATACAAACAGAGAATTACTATTATGCGTCGGACTTTTTCGCTTATCAGCTGGGTAGCATCTTTAGGGCTATCTTCCACTGCACTCGCTAGTGTTCAGCTGAATAGCCACCAAATTAGTTGACACTTATTTATGAAGCTGAAGAAGTTCAGCTTCATATCGAACCCAATTCTCCTTTAGATAAACCAGAGCCTGTCTTAACTATATAAATCGAAATAGACAGTGAGTATTTAAAGTTCACATTACAACGTCAAATGGCTTATACAATGTTTAGAAATTCAAATAATAGTTCAAACTTAGAAACACAAGGATTGGCGCTTCTTCAGCAAATGACAGGCTCTTCGGTTGCCCAGTTTCACGCAGATCAGTGGGAAGCAATTAATGAATTAGTCGCAAATCAAAACCAATTACTTGTCGTACAAAGGACAGGTTGGGGTAAGAGTGCAGTCTACTTTATTGCAACAAAGCTACGTCGTATGCAAGGGCATGGGCCGAGTATTATTATCTCCCCTCTTTTATCCTTGATCCGAAACCAAATCGACAGCGCCGCTAAACTTGGATTGAATGTTGTTTCTTACAACTCATCTATGGATCAACATGAGAAAACACGTTCTGAGCGTCAAATCCTCAGCCAGAATGTGGATGCAATAATCATCGCCCCAGAGCAATTAGGTGATACTAAATTCGGTCAAGAGATTTTGCCTCGGATTGTTGGTAACATTGGTTTATTCGTTGTCGATGAAGCCCACTGTATTTCAGACTGGGGACATGACTTTAGGCCAGACTACGGTAGGATTGTTCGTGCTATTCAGTTTATGCCGCGTAACATGCCTGTACTTGCAACAACAGCAACAGCTAACAACCGAGTAGTCACTGACATTAGAAATCAACTGGGTGATCGACTAAAAGTGTTTCGAGGGTCTTTAATGCGAAGCTCTCTTAATTTGCAAACAATCCATGTACACAGTAAGTCTGAACGTTTAGCGTGGCTTGTCGAGAATCTCCCTCAGCTTTTAGGCTCTGGAATTATCTATTGTAAAACGACGAAAGATGCAAATATCGTTGCTGAGTTTCTACAAACGCAAAATATTAATGCCCATGCTTACCATAGTGATATAGATGGCGATAACAAGCCTCGTTTAGAACAGGCATTACAACAAAATCAAATTAAAGCCCTTGTCGCAACATCTGCATTAGGTATGGGTTTTGATAAACCAGATCTAGCGTTTGTTATTCACTTTCAAGCTCCAGGTAATATAGTCGAATACTATCAGCAAGTCGGTCGTGCGGGACGTGGAATTGACAATGCTATTGGTATACTAATGGTTGGCGAGGATGATGCTCGAATTCAGCAATATTTCATCAAAAATGCTTTCCCAAAAGAAGAACAAATTGACTCATTCTTAGAACTGCTTGCTAACCATGACGGGATTAAGCTAGCTGAGTTAGAGAAGCATATGAACTGCTCTAGAGGCAAGCTCACTCATACGATCAAGTTTCTAACGTCGGAGTTCCCTTCTCCTATCATGAAAGATGGCGCGTTGTATTACCGAACAGCCTCTGACTATAGTTTGCCTCACGATAAAATAGAAAGATTAAATGATCTAAAAGAAGAGGAGTGGCAGCGCCTACTTGCCTACTTTGATGGTTCGCTAAACCGTTGCTTAATGCAAATTTTAGGTTCTGAGCTAGATGACAATGACATCCAGGCTTGTGGAAAGTGCGAATATTGCAAACCCTCAACTAAGCTCACAGAATCTGTTCAGCAAGAGTCCATCAACAAAGCATCTGATTTTCTTCGCAACCGTTATATAGAGCTAAAACCAAGAAAATTGTTTGGAGCATCAAACGATGTCGTGCGAAGCGCTTTTCCTATCTATAACCTTCCTCGTCAGAACCCCAATCTAATGTGCGATACTGGCTGGACTCTCTCGACTTGGAGAGATGGCGGTTGGGGTGATATGGTCGCGCAAGGAAAATTCAATGATGTATTCAGTGATGACTTGATTGCACCAATGGTAAAAATGTTAAATAGCTTACCTTGTGAAAAACGACCAACATGGATAACTTATGTTCCATCACTTAGGCATCCAACATTGGTGAAAGATTTTGCACACAAGTTAGCGTTCGCCATGAGTATTCCTTGTAGGGATGTTATTTCTGTCGCGGAGTTACGTCCAGAACAGAAGAAAATGGAAAATAGTTATCATCAAAGCAAAAACTTAGATGGTGCATTTAACTTGGATACGACCCAAATATACAGCAATCCTGTTTGGCTTTTAGATGATGCTGCCGACTCAGGTTGGACTTTTACTGTAATCGGGGCATTATTGAGAAGAGCTGGTGTACAACGAGTTGTCCCTATCGCACTAACTAGTACAAAGAACAACCAATAGAATGAATCATATTATGCAAAATGAACTATCAGAAAATACCAAAGCAATGCTAATGCTCACGCATTACTTCAACCGTTCCGATAGAACTGCATGTAAGCCGTTGACCGATAATGGATTCGGTTATCTAGCTCACTGGATGGCAGCAAACCAATTTCAGCCTCAGGATTTACTCGACAATGATCGACTAGAGTCCTTCTTTGTCGAGTTTGGCGATGAAGCTACACATTTCGCCTCTAAAAATGCTCTTTCGGGCTTTATGAGAAGTCTAGATAAGACTGTTTCGGAGATGACAAAAGACCGATTCCAATCATTATTGTCACGCGGTATGGCCCTATCACAAGCGCTAGAAAAATGGCAAAGTGCAGGTATTTGGATTCTAAGTCGAGCAGATAAAACCTACCCAGTACAGATAAAGCAAGGACTAAGAGAGAAGGCACCTGCAATCTTATTTGGCACAGGGAATATCGACTTATTAAACTTTAAAGGTGTCGGCTTTGTTGGCTCTCGTGATTGTGGTGCAACGGACGAATCAGCCACGATTGCCTATGTTGATAATATTAATCAACATGGTCTACAAGTTGTTTCGGGAGCAGCAAAGGGCGTCGACAGTATTGCTATGCATCGTTCGATGAGTAACGGTAGTAATTCCATTGGGATTCTTGGTGATAGTTTGTTTAAAGCTTGTGGTGATAGCCAATGGCGAAGCTACTTAAAGAGCGGTCAATTACTTCTAATCTCTCCATTTGACCCTGAAGCAAGTTTTGGCCGTGGTCAAAATGCAATGCAACGCAATAAATATATCTACTTCTTATCTGAAGCCGTTGTCGCAGTTTGTTCTGGTTTAGAGGGCGGGACGTTTAATGGAGTAAAAGAGAATTTGGTAGCTAATTGGTGTCCTCAATACATCTCACGCCATGACTCCCCTAACTTAGCTGGCAACGAAGAAATACTGAATGGTTTCCCTAGCAGCAAAACCAAAGTAAAAGTACTTACGCAAGCGAAGTCAATTACGCCAATGGATTCTTTGTCTTCTGCTTTGGGCGCCGTTGGAGAGACAGAATCAAATTCAGCAGAAACTGACACTGCTATAGATATTAAATCAGATGCGGATTCGCCTACTCCGAACTCAGCAAGCCTATCAGAAGAGAATCTCGCGTTAAGTGCTCCTGAGGGTCTACAAGAAAACTCTCATAACGATGAAGCTGACAGCATGGCTAACATTCATCCTGCATTCTGTGGCTCAGAAACACTCGCATTTTTCTATTTTGATTTGCTTGATTTATTCAGGGCAAAACAAACGAATGATGCTAGTCATGCATCGCTATCGGAAGCTGATATCCTTAAAGGTTTACATGTGTTGGTAGAAATCATAGGAAAGGCTGCCGTTACTAAATTAGTATCGCACTTTCAAAGTCATGAACTACTCATCCGTCAAGGACGAGCTAAAACCTATCAAATCGTTGATATTGAAAAATAAGATTTATAATGATCTTGAGCAGCCTATCTGCTGCTCTTTTTCACTACGCATACTTGACACCATCTTCTAATAGAACCGTAGAAATAAAATAACTAGATATCAAAAAACTCTTATTATTGATACTATTCACATCAATATCCCCTCCCCTAGTTTCAAAGTACCTCATGTCCGAATCTATACCACGTAATTACCCGTCAGAGCTTAAGTCTGTAAAGAACTCTATCACTGCCTATATGAACCTTGTCGATTGTAGTGACAAGTCACCGAATCAAATTGAGAATGCCTCTTTCCATGCACTAGATAGTTGTTTTGAAGAGATCTTCTTTGTCGAGCTAGCGGGAACAAAAAGTTTTTTTAAAAATGCTAGTCGTGCTCTAGGTGCTTTAACCTCCCTTGGAGGGTCGTATGTGCTTGCTCTTCAGAAACAGCACTATTCTGATCTCTATGAAGCGCTGTACACTCCCGCACTTTATGAATTAGAACAACTGCAAGAACAAACCAATGAGATTCTAAATAGTATTGGTACTTTGATAGATCGCTATAGCTTCACAATGAAGAAAGTCGAAAAAGTACTAAAAACCAACTCAACTGGTCAATTCAAAGCAACACAGCAAACCTTCTCTCCACTGACACAAGTTCAAAAATTTAATACCAAATACCATTCTATTTTAACAAATGGCTTTGGTGGATTAGTTGGCGGAAGTACTGCTGTTGGCGCTTGGGGTATCGTATCAATTATTGGTAGCGCATCGACTGGAACTGCTATTTCGTCCTTGTCAGGAATCGCCGCTACCAACGCTACTCTAGCATGGTTTGGAGGAGGCTCACTTGCAGCAGGCGGTGCAGGCATGGCAGGTGGATTCTGGGTACTTGGTGGGATAGTAGCTGCACCTTTAGTCTACTTTTCAACAAAGAGTTCTTATAAAAAAGCTGACGATGTCAAAACCGAAAAACAAAAACTTTTAAAAGAACTAGATAGATTCAATATTCTAAAGCCAGAAGCCAGCCAACACTTAAGCGAAATCCGACTTAAGCATACGGATGTACATAATGTAGTTAATAAATTTGTTCCTAAGCTTGAACAAGCACTATCTGAGTTCAAGTCTAATAGCTCTTTTTTCTACAAAATCTTCGGCGGTCAAATGAATTCCGCCCAAAAAGCAGCCATCAAAACCATAGAGGCATTGAGTTTAGAAAGTATGACAAAGCTTGGTTTTCGTAGTTAGGGTTAAATAATGAGTCCAATAAATACTTATACATAGTATCGGGACACTGGCATCTTTCATCATCGTATCATCAGCGATTTTCACTTCATAAAGTGTTAAACTGACAAACAGTTAGCACATTTCAACAGCCACATTCAGGCGAAGTAAAACAACGATGAATATTGATCAGATCACTAGTGGGCTATTAGCCAAATTTGAAAAAAGTAGACTTGTCTTTTGGCAGGATACTGACAACGAGTTTAACGATCTCATTGAATCGCTATCTCTTAATACGTCTTACGAAAGTACTCAAGTTATCTACCTTGATACTTTGTCCCACTTGGAAGTAAAGCATCGTATTGAGCTAATGGAACCCGAAACGGCTTTCCTTCTATACAGCAACACTTCTCCTAATGAGCCAACCCGCGACTGGCTATACGATATCAGGCTTTACGCACAAGAGTTTTATGCAGATAACAGCTCCATGATTCTGAATGAAATCGGTATGAACATGGAATTTCGCCCTGCTATTGCTAAATATAAAGCATTCTTTGGTGACCAGAAGCGAGTAGCACGATTAAAGAAAATTCTTCCACCTTCTGCTACAGAGAGAGAGTTAGAACTTACCCTGATAGCGGCTACCCTAAAAATTGAAACACCTACGTTTGTAACTATCCTGCAAGCCCTGCTTACTCAGCTATCAGATGACTTTGATTGCGAAGAGCATTTGGTAGATCTTGAAAAATTCAATTTAATCGATGCATTCTGGAAGTTTGCTTACGAAGAACTTGGATATATTGTTGAAGCAACAGGTGACTCCTGTCACCTGAAACCAACGATTCAAGAACTAGCAGTAAAGCTTCTCTTTACTGAATGCTATCAATCTCTTATCAACAGCGGTTGTTCAAACAGTGACGAGGTCGTTGGGCGGTTTACTACACATCTACTACCAATGCCTACTCAAGAGCAGCTTGAAGCAGGATATACCGCTGAACGCGTAGGTATGAATTCAGGCCGTCGTGCTCAAGTTGTAAGTTTTGTCGTACAATTACGTGAAGGTCGCAGTTGTCAAGATGGCTATAATCGCCTTTCTCGTCGTATAGAAACTGATTATGAAATCTCAGATAAATTGCGTCTGATAGAATCACCTGAAAAACTAAGACTCGTTGAAACATTTGAGTTTGCAGACAAACAGTTATCAATTTTACTCGCAAAACATATCGCTTCATTAAGCTCAGAAGAACTGAACAGCCTTGTATCACACCGTCTCACGACTCACTGGTGTCATGTTAGAGCTGAGTTTGTGGATACAAAATACGCGAACGTTTATAAGGCAATCAAAGCAGCGAAACAGTTCTACTCTCTTAAGTCTAAATATATTGATGGCTTTGATTTCGATTCAGCTAAAGATCTTTACAGGGCTTACGAGCAAGAACTTTTCCTTTTCGATACGGCTTATCGAAACTTCTGTGAGAACGCAAACCATGTTGCTCACCAAGGCTCAGACATTCTAAAGAAACTGAAGCTGGTCGAAGACATTGAAGACTTGTACGTAAATTGGTACTTACATGATTTAGCCATTGCGTGGGGCAAGCATGTCGACGATGAAAACTTATTAGACACATGGAAAATCAATGGCGTCTTGAACCAATATGACTTCTACAACAATGAAGTAGAACGTATCTTCCAATCTAGTCAGATAAAGCGCGTATTTGTGATTGTAAGTGATGCCCTTCGTTATGAAGTCGCGCAAGAGATACACGAGAATGTAAGTAAGGATAAAAACTTTAAGTCATCGCTTAAATCCCAACTAGGGGTAGTCCCAAGCTATACACAACTTGGTATGGCCTCACTTCTCCCTCATAACGAACTTACCGCTCACATTGGAAAAGATATTAAATACAAAGCCGATGGTCTAAGTGTCCATGGTTTAGATAACCGACACGCTGTACTTGAAAAATACCAAGGTATGGCAGTAAAAGCTTCTGATGTTCTCAATTGGACAAACGAAGAGGGTCGTAAAGCGGTAGCTGATGCTCGTGTCGTGTACATTTACCATGATCAAATAGATGCTATTGGTGATAAAGCGGCAACAGAGAACCAAACCTTTAATGCATGTGCTGATGGTATCGAACAAGTCTGTTTACTTATTGATCGTGTCGCTAAAAAGTTAAAAGGTAGTCGAATTTTAGTCACTGCTGATCATGGTTTCTTGTTTAAATCGAGCGATGTCGTTGAGTCAGATAAAACTGCGCTGTCCGTAAAACCAAGTGGGACGGTAGAGGCTAAAAAGCGTTACCTTATCGGTCAACAGCTTCCAAAAGACAGCTTCTACTGGAAAGGCGATATGGCCGTAACGGCTAAGTTGTCTGAAAATGGTGACCAAGCCGAGTTTATTGTTCCTCGAGGCTCAAACCGCTTTAACTTTGTGGGTGGTGCTAAGTTCATTCATGGTGGGATCATGCCTCAAGAGGTTTGTGTTCCAGTCCTTCGTATTGAACACTTGAAAACAACCAAGCAAAAGACCACCGCAAAACAAAAAGTAGGTGTGGTGCCACTGAGTAATGGGCTTCGTATTGTTACACTTAGTGAGAAAATTGAATTCTTACAAACCAATGCCGTTGGCGATCAATTTAAAGAACGTAATCTAAACATTTGGATAGAAGACCCTGAAGGCACTGTTGTTTCAAACAAAGCACAGATACTATTTGACTCTTCAGCCTCAAATTCTGATGAACGCAAGCGCAATGCGATACTGACGCTAAACGGCAGCAACTTTGATCGAACTACTCCATATAAACTAATTATGTGGGATAGTGAGCAGGGTGATCGCTACGCAACTCATTCGGTAACAATCGACTTAGCAATCCAAGACGATTTTGATGATCTTTTTTAACGGAACCTATTCATGATTGACGATAACAACGATAGTAAAGCAACGGAAGTTCATCACTACCATCATTTTGACAACGAAGAAAATGGCACATCCCCACAACCTGATGAAAGTCCCCTTTCTCAGGAAGAGGTAATCGCACAAGAAATCAAAGATGTTCGAGATGTCGACTTAGACGATCTCATGACCACTGAGTTCAAAGGACGCGTTGTTCGCAAAGACTTAACGAAACAGCTTAAAGAAGGGGCAAATGTCCCTGTTTATGTCCTTGAATATCTACTTGGTATGTACTGCTCGGCAACCGATGACGACCTTATCGAAGCAGGAATGGGACGTGTTAAGAAAATTCTAACGGATAACTACGTTCGACCTGATGAAGCTGAGAAGGTTAAATCTCTCATACGTGAACGCGGTACACATAAAGTCATTGATAAGATATCGGTTAAGCTCAACCAAAAGAAAGACGTCTATGAGGCAAGCTTATCAAATCTCGGTATCAAAGATGCTGTGATCCCTGCCAGCATGGTGAAAGAGAACGAGAAACTACTTACTGGCGGTATCTGGTGCATCGTTACGCTAAGCTATTTCTTTGAAGAGGGACAAAAGACTTCACCATTCTCTGTACTTGGTCTTAAAGCAATCCAAATGCCATCGATGAATATGGACGAAGTCTTTAACGCTCGTCGAAACTTCTCAATGGATCAGTGGCTAGATTTGCTATTACGTTCAATAGGTATGGAACCTACAAACCTTGAGCAAAGGGCTAAATGGCATATCTTGGCTCGCATGATCCCGTTTGTAGAAAATAACTATAACGTATGTGAACTTGGCCCTCGTGGTACGGGTAAATCACACGTATACAAAGAATGCTCTCCGAATTCTTTACTCGTATCTGGTGGTCAAACAACCGTTGCTAACCTCTTCTACAATATGTCTTCACGCCAAGTAGGGCTTGTAGGCATGTGGGATATTGTAGCGTTCGATGAAGTTGCTGGTATTCGTTTTAAAGACAAAGACGGCGTGCAAATAATGAAGGACTACATGGCTTCAGGTTCTTTTAGCCGAGGTCGTGACTCCATTGAAGCAAAAGCCTCTATGGTTTTCGTTGGCAACATTGACCAAAGTGTAGAAACTCTTGTAAAAACAAGCCACCTACTCGCTCCGTTCCCTCAAGAGATGATCGATGCCGCTTTCTTTGACCGTTTCCACGCCTATATCCCAGGGTGGGAAATACCTAAGATGCGACCTGAGTTCTTCACAAACCGTTTTGGGTTGATTACAGACTATCTTGCAGAGTACATGCGTGAAATGCGTAAACAAACCTTCTCTGACGCTATAGATAAGTTCTTTAAGTTGGGCAACAACCTCAACCAACGAGATGTGATTGGTGTTCGTCGCACAACTTCGGGGTTACTGAAACTGCTCGTTCCACACGGTGAATATACCAAGGAAGATGTTCGCACTTGCTTAACATACGCATTAGAAGTTCGTCGCCGTGTCAAAGAGCAGTTGAAAAAAATCGGCGGTATGGAATTCTTCGATGTGAACTTCTCTTATATCGATAATGACAGTCTTGAAGAGTTTTTCGTTAACGTACCAGAACAAGGCGGTTCTCAGCTCATAGCACCAGGTATTCCAAACCCAGGGGTGATTCACTTTGTTAGTCCTGGCCATAGCGGCAAACTCGGTGTATTCCGCGTAGAAACGCAAAAGACAGCAGGAAATGGCAAGCTTACGACTTCAGGCCTCAGCTCCGATACTGAAGCAAAAGAACAAGTGAAGATCGGGTTTGAGTATTTTAAAGGCAATTTGTCACGCATTGCTGCAAACAGCCAATTCTCAGACCATGAGTTCCACCTGCACTTCGTTGACTTACAGATGTCGGGTAATTCTCACAGTTCAAGCCTTGCCTCACTAATCGCTAGCTGTTCAGCTTTGCTGAATAAGCCTATGCAAGAATCAATGGTTGTACTAGGGTCAATGACACTTGGCGGTGTGCTAAACACAGTGCAAGATTTAGCTGGTTCTATGCAAGTCGCTCTTGAAGCAGGAGCAACAAAGATATTGATTCCGATGGCATCTGCCACAGACATCCCAACCGTGCCAGCAGAGACCTTTACCAAGTTCCAAGTGAGCTTCTATAGTGATCCTATTGATGCTGTTTATAAGGCGTTGGGAGTGAGTTAAGTACATTCCGAATAGAAAAGCGGTCATGATGACCGCTTTTATAATAGGCTTTATATATTATCAGAGACACTTTCGACTAGTTCATTTGCATATTCTTGAGAAAAGAACTCAAGCTTTTCAACGAAAATATCTGTTACTGCTCTTACAATCAATGGTGAAGTTTCTGAACAATAAAATTGAAAGCTATCAGCAGTTTCACCGACAACCGCTACCTGATCACCCTCCGTGTTTATTGCATAGGTATCACCAATATGCTCAAACTCAAATCGACCATCTTTAAGATCTTTCGCCAATTCAATCATATAACTGTTCGTTTCTGCAACCCACATCTGCTCTCTATCCCAAGTCTGTTGAGGAAAGTCACCAAAGTAACTATCGCTAATTTGACTTAGCAGAGTCGCTACACTATTAAATCTATCATCAATTACAGATTTTAACAGTAGACCATCCACGTCTTGATAGACACGATAAATCTCTTGTGCATGATGAAAAATAGATAGATGACGACTATTCGAATTTGCAGTAACAATCAACTCAGCATCTCTCACTAGATCTTTTGAGGTTTTTGAGTTAGCTACAATTTTTGCAATTTTAAGGTTTTCGTCTTTAACCTCTTTAGTAAGAGAGCTAGTAACAAACAAAGGTTCTGGTGTCAGTAATTTCGAGCGAGGTACACGGTCATAGTGCAGATCTTCATTTAACTTCTCTAGCTTTTCGATAAGATCTTTTTTAACTTGTTCTGTCAATCCTTCAGTATTTTCAATAAACACATTAAGGATTTCAGATGCTAGTTTATGACTATAGATCGGACTGTTAACTAGTAATTCCGATGTAAATGAGACTGATTGACTATCTTCAGAAAAACACATCGTGGCAATGTCTGTACCATTATCAAGGATAAGTAACTGTTCACCATTAATACTCTGAATACTATACTGACCAGTTCTCAATTCTGATAGTACATTCAAAGAAACTGCATGAAACTCACTGATTTCAAACAAGGTTTCAGGAGCATCTAAATAACCAGAAAAGATTTGCGCTATTAACTCTCTGTGAGAAGAAAATGCTGGATGTAGTTGTAGATTGCCTATGCCCTCATGTTCATCAGCATCACAAATTGCGACTTGTTCTAAGTCGATATACAGTCTAATTTGGTATTCACCAGATGCGTCATCCCAAAGCGAAGCGCCGTCATAGGAAGTGACAAGGAGATGGGCATCATGTGATGCTAGAAGTAAGCCTACCTTTTCAGAATCAAGGGCTAGATGTGAAGGTTCAAATTTTTTTGCAACATTAAAAGTATCCATAATGGCTCCATTTTATAATTTATAATAAACACAAAATCATTATTGAATTTGTGGGTGAAACTTAGTTTCATTTTCTAACGGTAATAATATTTATTTTTAATGCTAATTAATTAGCATTAAATAAAGCCCGTTCGGCATTTATTATTCTAAGTTTTTATTATATTATTGAAGCCCTCAGACACTGCTGGGAACACATTTAAAGTATCATAAGGCATTCTTTCTTGTAAAGGATTTATTTGAAATTTTTCTTCCAATTACTTTTTTTATATGTTATGTATAATTAAAACCTGCTGACAGATTTATTGTAAATACCAATTTTTTGCTATCTGTAATCTAATAATTGTTTAGCTCGGACATGTCGAGTGGCTCTTGAAGCTAATGCAACTAAAATCCTGATTCCAATGACTTCAGCGACAGACGTCCTACCGTACCAGCAGAGAATTTTACGAACTTCAAAGTGAGCTTTCACAGTGATGCAGTTTATAAGAAGCTTGAGGCGGGTTAAAACTTAGAGAGCGAGTGTAAACCCGCTCTATCTAAAATGAGTCTAGTAACTTATTGGCTCAACTGAGTATGAGCTTCACCCCCACCAATGATTGAAGGGTTCACTGGTATCCATCGAGAGCCTCGCTCCCAGTTTTCATACTCACCTTGATAGTAACGAACATTCATAAGCTGACGGTAATGACCAACTCGAACATGATGACTTTTCTTACTGTTGTTTTTGGGAGCATCAACGCTAAACGAACAACCTCGAACCAAGCTCATATCTCGCTTCATTAACCCTAAACGTTTAGGTTTCTTTGAAAAAGCCTCTGGGAAGCCATCGACAAGGAACTTATCCTGAGTAATCTGATTATAAAGTAAGAAAGATGAGACAAGTTTTATCGCCTGTATTAATTTAACACCCTGTTGCTTGTTCATAGGGCGAATCGATTCCTTAGAATAATCGTCAAAAATCTCAGGTAAAGTAACATCACTTAAATCTTGCTGAAGAATCAACTCTAATTCGGAGCTTGTTATTTTTGCAGACAATCTATTCCCAGCTTTGTGACTATCTTCAGTCACAGTGATAGTAAAGAGTAGGTCTGGCCTATTCATACTCTTTGAAACCTGACCACCGAACGCCTTCGCAATATCATTCCCACCTTTAAGTTCTGCATCACTTGAGACTACCATGATAGGCATAACGGGTAACCCTCCAACCTTAGCGTCTGTCGCAGGGGATATCGCAAAGCTATCAAATGGTAACTTAAGGTTGGCCATCGTCTTAGCTTTATACTTAAGGGAGTATAAATGGTTAATTACTTCTTTATCCATGAAAATATAGTTACGAGAACCGTTAACAAATCCCTGTTCGTTACCGAGATTTTCAAAATCTAAACTTTGATAGAATTCAATACCATAATCTTTTATAAAAGCGTTATTATAAGAATCATATAAATTTCTAGCGCCAAACGTCTTCATCTCTTTATGGAGGGTGTCTATATATAACGGGTAACTACGGAAGCTTTTAGTGTTACTCATACAAGACCACCCTTAGCAATTCGTTTTGCAACAGAAAAGCTTGGGGCGAGCGTTTCAAACTGAGAAGCCATGCGTTTTACAATTGCATCAGGAACACCGTGTACGTTCTGGTAGTTACCAGTCATTCCAATGACTTCAAAAGCTAACTCCATATCATCCGCTAAGGACTTGTAGAACTTCATTTCCCAATTTTTAACAAACGTATTAGCAACAGCAACATTGTGACCAGCTTTCAAAAGACGCTTAGTTTCAAGCTGGCACCAGTTATGAGCTTCCTTTATCCGATGATTCTCGTATTGATAAGCTCCATCTTTGTCGATGAAATACTGATCAGCTTCAACCACGACTGTTGCGGTTAAAGTATTAGCGAATGTTGTCTTTCCAGAGCCAGGGACACCACGGATAAGAGTGAGTTTTTGAACATCTGGTAAAGAATCGTCACTAGAGGCGGCTATAGGGGATGTATCATAAGATGATACAAATGAATCTAACTGTTCAGAAGCTAGATGAGAAGGTTCAAATTTTGTTACAGCATTACAAGTATCCATAAAGGACTCCATTTTTATAAACACAAAATCATTATTGAATTTGTGGGTAAAACTTAGTTTTCATTTTCTAACGGTAATAACATTTATTTTTAATGCTAATTAATTAGCATCTAATAAAGCCCGTTCGGCATTTATGAATTTATTATTATTCTAAGTTTTTATTATATTATTGAAGTCCTCAGACACTGCTGGGAACACATTTAAAGTATCATAAGGCATTCTTTCTTGTAAAGGATTTATTTGAAA
>NZ_JBFRNU010000035.1:0-1297 GCF_041471145.1 Vibrio sp. 10N.261.54.A5
AAAAAGGTTCATCGCGGATTAGCGGGAACTAAAAACAAAAACGGTAGTAAGTGATATGGTTTAGTCGCCAAACAAAAATCATACACAAACTACCGTTTTCATGCCGAATCATACTTTCCTATCTTCATTCTGGGAAGGCTTTCAAATAGTAAAGTCTCACCAGACAGCATCACTTATTACCCTGACTCTTAAACCTAACTCTGAGGCTAAGTGCCTTTGTGGTCTCGAGGCCGAGGCTATTCATGAGTATCAATGGCGTCATGTAAAAGAGGCCATGTTGCTCGGTGTTCCTGTTGAACTTTCCGTTCAAACACGAAGAATCAAGTGTCGTGACTGCGGCATAAAAACAGAGTCTCTATCTTGGTTAGAGCCTTATGCTCGTATAACGAAGCGCTTAAAAAGTTATATAGAACAACTGCTGCCTCTTCTTCCCATTAAGCATATCTCCCAGTTAACAAGCGTACATTGGCACACCATTAAAGAGATAGATAAACGCCGACTTCGCCAAGTGGTACCGTCAGTGAAATGGGAGGGGCTAAGGCAACTCGTCATGGATGAGTTCGCTATCTTTAAAGGACATCGGTATGCCACGGTCATTGCTGACGCTAAGACTCACCAAGTCATTTGGATAGGTTTAGGCCGTAGCCGCAAGGACATACGACCGTTCTTCGAGCTGTTAGGCAAGCATGGCAATAATATCGAAGCGGTCGCGATGGACATGAATACGGCTTTTGACCTTGAAGTTCAAGCGCACTGCCCGAACGCAAAAATCGTTTACGACTTATTCCATGTTGTTGCTAAGTTCGGTCGTGAGGTAATGGATAGAGTCAGAGTCGACCAAGCCAACAAACTCAAGCAAGATAAAAAAGCGAGGCAATGGGTCAAGCGCTCACGCTGGGTGTTGTTGAAAAATAGAGGCAACTTAAATCCACGGCAAGACAGCTATCTTACAGAAATATTGAATATCAATAAGGACTTAATGACCACTTATATACTCGGGGCACAACTCAAAGAGCTTTGGTATTGTGAATCAGAAGCACATGCTAAAGGGCTCTGGGAGGCTTGGTGGGCACAAGTACAAGAGAGTGGAATTAAGCCATTGAAAGAGTTCGCACGAAAACTGAGTCCTTATCTTCACGGTATTATCGCATCGGCAAGTTATCCGCTAAACACCTGCACCCTAGAAGGGATAAACAACAAGATAAAGCTAATCAAGCGAATGGGGTATGGGTATCGAGATACCGACTACTTCTTCTTGAAGATAAAAGCGGCTTTCCCCGGAAAGCCGCGATGAACC
>NZ_JBFRNU010000036.1:0-67400 GCF_041471145.1 Vibrio sp. 10N.261.54.A5
TAGCTAAGTAGCTAAGTAGTTAAGTAAGCCGTGATCTCATAGCTAACAGCTGGAGCGACGCTGGTAAAAATACTCAGCACGAAGCGGTTTCAGGTTGTGATTGAGATAGTATTTTGCTACAAAACGCGCATAATCTCGCTATACAACATTTAAAGAAGAATTTACCTATGACTACCTTTCAATACTACTTTCACCAACTGCCTTGCTTCGACTGTAAAAAAACGACAGTAAGTACTGATCTTGGTTGGTTAACGCCTGCGATGAAAGACGATGCTATCGCACAAGTGACAGCGACACTTGCACAAGGCGAGGTTACTCCTGATCTTTCAGCAGACGTGGTTTGTACTAAAGATGAAGCGCGTGAGTATTTACTGCTTAACTTCTTTGGTTATTCAGAAGAAGAATTAGAAAGCGGAATCGAAGCGGATGATGAAAAAGAAGTGGCAGACGAAATCGCAGAGCTACTTGAAGAAGGTAAAGACACCATCACCTTCGAACATGAGATTGCTCTTCAGTGCTGCGCAGACTGCGATGTTGAAGACGAGTCAAACTAAGCTTTTGTATTAAGAATATTAAACTAAGTACTCTTATTAAGGTTCATCATGCAGCTATGATGTTCTAATGATGAAAGGCGTTAGCGAATTGAAGTTCGCTAACGCCTTTTTTGTCTCTCTGCTTCTTATATAAGCGACATTAAACCTTAAGATGTTGTGCCTTCTGTAATGCCTTGTTTGCTCAGTTGCGAAAGGATCTCAGCGGTTTTCTCTCTGAATAAATCTCTCAGTAGACGCACAGTAGGGGTGATGGATTGACGACTTGGACACACTAACCACAGCTCGGTAGGTGTCGGCTTAAATTCAGGCATAACTTTAACCACTTCGCCTGAAAGCAGGTGAGGAGACATGTCTAGACAAGATTTTATTGCCACCCCTTTACCTGCGATACACCAACGTCTTACAAGGTCTGCGTCGTTCGAAGCGCGATTTCCTTTTAGTTTCACTTTATGATCTTGAGTACCATCGTTAAACACCCACTCGTCTTGCAACATGTCATGGAGTTGGTAAAGCAAACCATTGTGCTGAGCTAAGTCACTCGGGTGTTTTGGTGTGCCCATTTCAGCCAAGTATTCAGGAGCCGCACACAATATCCTCGGCACATCGCATATCTTGAAACCATACATGTTCGCATCGGTCGGAGAGCCGTAACGCAGCGCCATATCGACGGAATCTCGGTAGAAGTCGATATTGCTATCGCTGATGCTAGTGCGAAGCGTCGCCTTTGGGTATTCAAGCAAGAACTCATCTAACCAAGGTGTGATTAGGTTGCGTCCTAGATCTGATGAAAGCGCTATGCGAATTTCACCGTCAAGAATACCAAGCTCTTCGCGCATGTTGAGCTTCGCTTGCTCCAACATCTTTAAGGCTTGTTCGCATTCCGGTAAATAACGCTCGCCAGCTGAAGAGAGCCTTAGGTGGCGCGTGGTTCTTACAAATAACTCCGCACCTAGTGCCGCTTCAACACGTTTTACCGCTGCACTTGCTGTGGCAGTGCGCATATCAAGGTTGGTGGCTGCAGCGGTGATACTGCGAAACTCCGCCACTTTCAAAATGACCTGTAAATCTTCAAGAAGCATGTTATCTACCTGTATTGAATTATGTTCTAAACATGGCGTTGGGATATTTCCCCATCACAATCTGCAAATGGGTTATCTCTACTTATCGCTTCTAAGTTAGCTTCAAATACTTAATTGTCAAAACTAATTTGATAATAATTCAAATATGAGGCTGTTTTTCATTAGTAATTTTCTCACTATCATTTCCCCATATCGACAACGTAGCGCAGTACACATCGTATGGACGAAACCTACGATCTAGGGGGATAAGATGACTAAGAAAATCACAATGGGTGTAACGGATTTGTCGTTCCACCGTACGACCGCATCATTGGTTGCCAATGTATTGAAATCCATGGGTTTTGAGGTAGAGCGTATTTTCTCTCCCCATCAGGAGAACTTTGAAAAGCTGAAAACAGGCCAAGTGGATATGCTTTCTTCTGCGTGGCTGCCATCAAGTCACGGTATCTACAAAGCGGGCGTTGAAGAAGTTGAGCCACTTATCAAGCTTGGGCTTCATTATGAACCTTATGCTTTGTGGGGCGTACCAGACTATGTGCCTGAAGAAGCGGTTTCTGAAGTCTCTGATTTATTAAAAGCTGAAGTGATCGAGAAAATGAACTCGACCATTCAAGGCATCAACCCCGGCGCTGGTATCACACGCTTCTCTATCCAGATGATGAAAGATTATGGCCTGAGCGATGCCGGCTACGAGTTCTTTCCTGGCAGTGAAGACGATTGTTTCAGTGCCTTTGAAAGTTCAGTCGCAAACAAAGAGTGGGTGGTAGTGCCACTGTGGAAACCTCAGTTTTTGCACTATCGTTACGATATTCGTGAGCTCAAAGAGCCAAAAGGCCTACTCGGAATAGTGGACAGAGCAGTGCTTCTTTTAAGAGACGACAAGAAGCATCTGTTCAGCGAACAACAGATTCAGAAGTTGGATTCCCTATGCTTCTCGAATGACATCATCGCAGAGCTGGATTACAAAGTTTGCCGTGAAGGTAAACCACAAGATCAAGTCACACATGATTGGTTGATTGAGAAAGGCCTGATTTAGCCTTTAAGCCGTTGGCAATGCAGTGAGACGTCTGCGTTACTCAGATAACGGCAATACCACTATCAAAAATTATTTGAGAATTATTCAAATATTAGGCGGTTTATCTAGAGTGAGAATTGACTAAGATTAACTCGTCTAATTCAAGGAGAAAGCACAATGTCAGTACCATCAAAAATGAAAGCTATCGGATTTACTCAATCACTTGCGATTACAGAGCAAGACAGTTTATTTGAGTTTGAAACGAGTCTGCCAGAACTAAAAAATAATGACTTGCTGGTAAAAGTGAGCGCGACTTCTATCAATCCTGCTGACGCTAAAATTCGTATTCGTAATGCCAAAGACAAAACTCTTGAGCAGCCAAAAGTGCTGGGCTATGACGCAGTCGGTGAAGTTGTTGGTAAAGGTGCTGACGTTGAAGGCTTCGAAGTCGGTGACCGTGTGTACTATGCGGGTGACGTAACACGCATGGGGGCCAACGCAGAATACCAAGCTGTGGACTACCGCATTACCGCTAAAGCGCCTAAGAGCCTTTCTGATGAAGCTGCAGCCGTTATGCCACTAGCAACGCTTACGGCTTGGGAAGCATTGTTTGACCGCCTGCGTGTTCGCTCTGAAGAGAAAAAGTCTATCCTGATTATTGGCGGAGCAGGCGGTGTAGGGTCGATCACTATTCAACTGGCTAAGCAACTCACCAACTTAAATGTTATCGCAACAGCTTCAAGACCTGAAACGGAACAATGGGTAAGGGATATGGGGGCGGATTATGTGGTGAACCACCGTAACCTTGTCGAGTCAGTGCGAGAGCAAGGCATTCAACATGTCGACTACATCTTCAATGTTGCTGATACCAAAGGGCACTGGGATGCGATGGTTGAGCTGATTGCACCGCAAGGCATGATCAGTTCGATCGTAGAGTTTGACGGTGGCATTGACTTATCAGCGCTGCAAGGTAAATCAGCAGGCTTTGTTTGGGAACTGATGTTTACACGTTCACTATTTAACACTGAAGATATCCAGAAGCAGCAAGACATCCTATTCCAAGCTGCGAACCTGATTGATGCGGGCCGTATTAAAACAACGCTAACCACGACCCTAAATGGCTTTAGTGTGGATACAATCAAAGATGCACACCAACGTATTGAAAGCAGTGCCTCGATTGGTAAAACAGCTATCAAATACTAATTGCTGATGTTTTAATCCGCCGTTGTTTTGAATTGTTGACGGTTTAAATAGAAGAAGCCCCTGATATCTGATTGCTAGTCAAAAGGTATCAGGGACTTTTGTTTGTTTTCAGTTTAGTCAGCTTCTGGTGATGTGATAGATTTCGATGTTTTGAAGTGAAGCTGTATTAGGTCTAGCTCAAAAAACGAGGGCTGTTTGTCTGCAATCAAAAAGCCGATTTGTTTGATGTCTTGTGCCTTAAGTTCCGGCGCATCGCTCAGTAGCCGACCTCTGAACACCGCTTGAAAATCATCGAAGTGGAACTCCTTGCTAAACTGCTCTCCCTTAATGGTATCAAAATCGTGCTTGTATTGAACTCGATGACCGTCCTTCGATGTTGTGAACCTCAGTTGGTAGGTGCGACCATCACCAACGAATACTAGTTCTACGCTATCTATTTCATGGGCCAGTGATTCAATGGAGCGCTTTACAGAACTGAAACCACCATTATTTTCTAACGATAGCTCACCCCTAAATCGACTCATATTATCAAGATAAATGAGCCCGCCCGTTGAGATGCCACCCATTACATCGTCGTTGGTCGCTGTCCAATTCTTGTGTTCGTTCGGTTGTATAAAATCAATCATACCTATGCCTGCTACAGATACTTGAGACCATAAAAAGGAGAGGCTGAGTACTAGCCAAAAAGGGTGTCTTCGCTTAAGCAATGAAGCCGTTTCGTTCATGATTGTCTCCGTTAGCCGTTAGCCGTTAGCCGTTAGTCTGTTCGCGTTTTATGGAGAAGGTTCAGTGGCAAGCATACCCAGACAACGCTCAATAAATTCAGAATAATTTGAAGCATTGTCGTACTCGATTTTCAATGAACCATGAAACATCAGCGTCACTGTTACGTCTTTATAGCTTAGCCAACAGGTGTAACCATCGTAATCGTGCCACGCTACCATCTCTCCCAATTGATATTTGCTATCCAATTGCTTGCCCGAGGAGCGAATGCAATCGAACACTCTGAGAAACTCTAAAATGGTGATTCTGTTGTCCATGTTTTGCTCCCGCTGAGTAGTCATTGATAATAGGCTGAATTTTGTTATCTAAACTTGTTACTGCTTGACCTCTGTCCCTACGGCTTGCCTCTATGTCCCGATCACTGAAAGGATCTTATCTTCTCGATAAACCTCTGTTTTCTAATATTTTCATCGTCATTCCATACATCCGATTAATCCTGAGCAAAACGGGTGTAACAAACTTGATAACGATGTTAACCCTCAAGATAAAGACGAGCTTAATTTGCGTTTATGGTGGTTAATTAAAATTAGAGTCGATAGGATAAATAGCGTCGGAGCCGGGTTATTGGCTGAAATAGAATCTACAGAAAGTGCGTGTCAACATGATAGAAAAACTTAAAAAGGAATGGTTTCTTGTAGGGATGTTGGTGGCTATAGTCGTTGCTGTTTTTACGCCAGATTGGGGTAAATCGGGTGGGGTACTTCACCTTGATAAGGTTACTGTTCTCGGCATCGCTTTGGTGTTTTTCTTACACGGTTTAGGCTTGTCTCCAAAAGCCATTCTTGAGGGGCTTTCGAATTGGAAGCTACACGTTTTTGTACAAAGCGCGACCTTCTTAGTTTACCCACTGCTTTGGGTTATATTTGGGCAAGGCTTTGTCGCTTATATGCCCTCAGCTCTGGCCTTTGGTTTCTGTTACCTCTTCGTATTACCGAGTACGATTTCGTCTTCGGTTGCGATGACGGTAATTGGAAAAGGAAACCTACCGGGTGCGATATTCAATGCATCACTTTCTAGTATTTTAGGCGTGTTCATTACGCCTCTACTGATCCAGCTCTTTATGGGATTGGAAGGTGCAGAGCTAAACCTGATGGAATCGGTGATCTCTATATCTAAAATGCTGCTATTGCCAATGATTGTCGGCCAGTTGATGCGCCCGTTACTGTTTGAATGGACTCAGAAACACAAGTCAGTGGTCAATAAGTTAGATAAATACGTGATACTTCTGATTGTCTACAGTGCTTTCTGTGACTCTATTGAACACGGTATTTGGAGCGACTTTTCACCAATGCTGTTGTTGCTGTCAGCGGTGATTTGTTTAGTGGTATTGATGGTGATGGTACACGGCATTCAATGGAGTGCCCGAAAGGTTGGATTCAATCATCAAGATGAAGTCGCGGCAGTATTCTGTGGTACTAAGAAGACCTTAGCGGCAGGTATTCCTATGGCTAAGGTGATCTTTGCTCACAACCCTAATCTAGGGATGATATTACTGCCAATCATGCTTTATCACCCGATTCAGATCTTTTACTGTGCAGTGCTAGCCAACCGTTACGCCAAGGTTGATACACAATCTAGTTAAACTTGTTTGTTGTTACAAGTACAACAGAAAAACGCCTTTCACTTCGCTGTGAAAGGCGTTTGTATTTGAATCTACTTCACTTTAACTAGAGTGCTTGAATCTGTATGAGCAAATGCGTTGTCGTAGATCTCTAAGCCTGTTGTTTGAGAGTACGTCAGCGTATCGTCTGAAATGCTAATGTTCATCGTGAAGCCTGTGGTGGTTGCGTTGTCCGTCATGTATTCAGACTCAGCGATGCCACGCTTTGACGCAACTAACGTCATTGTATCGCCAGCAGGGCCTTCTGCGGTGACACATGTGGTGCGTGGTACACAGTAAGAGTTGTAGACGATCTGATTTTTTTGATCGTAGATGAAGTAGCCACGTTGATCGTGGAATTTAGAGTCGTCGGCCTTTCTGAATACTTCTTGCTTGTAGTACAGAGCAACCAGATATTGATCGCTGGCGTTGGTTGCATCTGCCGCAACCTCAAATGTCATCACTTCATAAAATGGTGTGACCGCGGGGCCACCTTTGCCCACTTCTGTGCCTTCTTGACCTGGAGAAATATCAACGCCGCCAGTTTCGACTGATTTCCATGTGCCGACTAACTTTGCGAGTGGACCAAAATCCATACCATTGATTGTGCTGTGGTCGGCTACTGCTGGAGCCGAGATTACCGCTGCGATACCAAGTGCTAATAATTTTTTCACTTTAACTTCCTTTTTTGTAATTATCTGACCACATTAAAAGTAAGGTTATTGTGAAGCCAATTTATTAACCCAGATCAGTGTTCTTGGTTAATATGAAAGCGATTTGTAACTTGATGTATCAGTCAATAAGAGAATATTAATGCGGCTAAATATTGAACGAATAGCTGTGATTTGTTCATCGAGGTTTAATTCAAAATTGCATTAGTCTGAGCCTTATTAATTTTGCTATTACACATTTCAAATTCTCATGTATGATGTGCGCCCATAATTGTATGACAAATGTGTAATCTTACTTCTGTATGAATAAAGCTGTTAACCACGCCATTTTGCTTTTGGTGCTCGCAAACCTACTTGCGTCTTTTTCAGACGTATCATTGAAGATACTGAATGGCGAAGTCCCTACGTTCCAGTACGTGTTTATCCGTCAGCTATTGAGCGTGATCTTGTTGCTTCCATTTTGGTTAAAGTTACCGAGAGAGACGCGTATGAAAGGCGGTTGCCGAATCAACTTCTTAAGGGCTCAATTTATCTTAGTGGGGAGTGGCTGCGCGATGATCGCCATTACACACCTTACTTTGGCGACAGCAAACGCGATGTTCTACGTTGGACCAATCCTTATGCTGCCTTTGTCGATCGTGCTGTTGAAAGAAAGGCCGACATCTTCAAAAGTGATCGCGACCCTGATTGGTTTTGTGGGCGTATTAATAGTGTTACGCCCTGAACAATTTCATTGGGCGGCGATTGCTGGGCTAGGCAGTGCGCTTGCGATGGGCGTGGGTAATATCTTGATTAAACGCTTGAATGCAGAGCAACACATCATCTCAACTCTGTTCTGGACCAGCATTATGACTCTGCCACTTGCACTGGCATTAGCGCTGCCAACTTGGTCTGCGCTCGAATGGCGTCATGTTGGTTGGATCATGGCAATCAACTTGTTCGTACTTGGATACCATGCGCTTGTGGTGGTGGCTTACAAAAAAGCACCGGCCAACCAGATTGCGCTCGCCGAATATTCTGGGTTGGTGTTCGTAACATTGTTTGGTGTTATGTGGTTCGATGAGATTCCAGACATCCTGACGCTGGTGGGCATTAGTCTCATCGTTATTCCAATGATGCCGATTAAATGGAAGAAGGTTTTCAAGTGGAGAGACCGAGCCGCTTTAGAAGTTGAGGTTACTCCGCCTAAACCATAGCGGCTTGTCTCTCAGTCATTCTGGATTCCAAATAAACCACATCAGGGAAGGTCGTCTAAACTTAGGGTTTGTATCGCTTCAAAATACGACAATTTGGGCTCTAAAAACGTTCTCGAAATAAATGCAAATTAGTGCTTTACCTCAACTTAACTTGAGGTATTAGGATATGCAACGTTGCTTACGAGAATACTTTAAGGAGAGAAGAATGATCCAACTTGAACATGTGAATTTAGTGGTAAAAGATATCCCAGAAATGCTGGCTTTCTATAAAGCGGCGTTCCCTCATTGGTATGTCCGTGATGAGGGAAAAGGGGAGTGGTCAGGTAAGCCACGTAACTGGCTGCATTTTGGCGACGAGTACCAATACATAGCAATAAGTGATCACGGTGAAGGTGAAAATAGAGATTTGGCTGGGCATTCTGTTGGTCTCGCACACTTCGCTTATGTGACCAATAATATCGAAAGTGTCACTCAACGCCTTGTTGATGCGGGCTTTCCAATTGCCAAACCCGGTGCCGAAGAACCTTATCGAAAAAATGTCTACTTTGTGGATCCTGCAGGCTTTGAGATCGAGTTTGTTGAGTATTTGAGTGATGATCCTAAGTTACGAAATGCCACGAGTTAGTTACGTAATACGCCGCTTTGTTAAAGTTGGTTAGCTGAATGAAAGCGCGCTAGAGAGCATTTATAGAAAAGGGCATTGTGGAATAATCCGCAATGCCCTTTTTAGGTCTATGCAATAGCTGATTATTTAGCTGATGTTTAGCTCAGTTGTTGGGTTGTTTATTTAGCCTTAAAAGGCACCAACAGTTGTTTGCCAAACACATTAATCAGCGCGCCAGTCACAATCAGGCCACCGCCTAGATAAGTCCAAATTGATGGAATCTCATTGAAGATCCACACGCCTAACAGTGCTGAGAATACGATCTGAACGTAAGAGTAAGCTGAAGCCTTGCCTGCTGCTTGGGTTTGCATCGCTTTGGTCAAACCGTATTGGCCTATCTGAGTGAAAATACCGACTAACACGAGCATCACGGTTAAGAATAGACTTGGCCATACAAAGTCGTTCCAAATAAGGACTGTCGATATTGGCAGAGCAACCAGTGGGAAGTAGAAGATGATGACAGAGCTGTCTTCCGTCTGGCTCAGCTTTCTCACAATCACATAAGCAATTGAGCTACCAAACGCACCACATAACGCCACCATAATGCTGAATAGCGGTAACTCGCTGCTCGCGCCGCTGTTCATGCTTGGTTGAACCATCACCAATAATCCCGCTAGGCAGAATGCAATGCAGATCATGGTCGATTTCTGGACGCGTTCTTTCAGGAACAACACACCGAGCAACGCGGTAAAGACCGGATGTACGTATTGTAGAATGGTCGCTTCTGCTAACGGAAGAGTGGTT
Source organism: Vibrio sp. 10N.261.54.A5 (assembly GCF_041471145.1). Lineage (NCBI taxonomy): Bacteria > Pseudomonadati > Pseudomonadota > Gammaproteobacteria > Vibrionales > Vibrionaceae > Vibrio > Vibrio sp. 10N.261.54.A5. The sequence continues at coordinate 9,510 of NZ_JBFRNU010000036.1, forward strand.
ACAGCGTAGTAAACACACATCAGTGCTGCAGTACCTACTGCGCCACGAACAAACAACAAAGGTTTGTTATTACCCCAGATCGAAATGCCTTTTCGTTTTACGTCGATGTAGCTGATGATCAAAGACACCAACGCTCTTGCTGCAACGATTTCGAATACAGGAATGCCATAATTGCTGATGTATTTCACACAAGCTGACATCAGTGCGAATCCAAAAGCGGAGAGGATCATGAATCGAACCCCAACAGGGATTTGTGAAAAAGAGAAAGAAGACATAAAAATATCAATCGGTTGAGGGAACAGGAATCATAACTTAGTTTAGAAGAGCCGACCAAAGTCTTTGTCCTGTTCTATTACACCAAACCATTGATATTGCTGTGCGAGTACTTTCAGCAACTCGATCTCTTTTGTTGTCTCTTCTCTAAGCCATTCAATAAGGTCGTTGATGATAGGCGTGTGACTACGCTGGTGCATGAAGTAAGTCCAAGCACTGTGTTGGATTTTTGCATTTCTAGGGCAGTACAAGAAGCCTCGTTGGAGATCTTGTTGAACTAACAACAGATCCGTGACCGTAACCCCTTCACCGGATAGACAGGCACTGAGCGCCATATCTAAAGACAAGAAGCTGGTATTTCTGACAGGTTTCTTTGGTGGGAATTCAACATCGGCCAGCCACACTTTCCAGTCGTGATGATCTAAGGTTGGATGCAGCCTTGGCAAGGTTAAGATTGAATCAAGGTCGGTGTCTTTGGTGGTTAAACTAGTAGAGCAAACCGGCGCCATGAACTCTTCACGCAAGAAGGTAATGTCAGGTGCCTTGTCATAGCGTTTTTTGAAACGCGTGTGGAAGATCAGTAGATCATACTCACTACTATTAATCGATTCGTCTTCCTCAATCACAGGAACAATGACTATCTCATGATCTTGATAACGCTCGTTTAATTCCCGAACTTTGGAGATCAATACTCGCGTCGCGAAACTCAGAGTCGCTTTGATCACGATACGCTTCTGCTTGGGCTCACTCCAAGAGGCGATAACAGCTTCGATATTAACGTAGCTTTCTCGCAAAGCCACATACAAATCATGACCTTGTACCGTTAATTCTATGGCTCGATGCTTACGAATAACCAGTGATGCGTTTAACTCATCTTCAAGCTGTTTGATCTGTCGGCTGATCGCACTTTGTGTCACATGCAGCTCTTCGGCAGCCAGCGTAAAGCTCATCAGCCTTGCGGCAGCTTCAAAGGCTTTTAAGCCATTATGTGATGATGGCAAGCTAGGATATGGGGTCATAATTCGTTCGCATGAGTTTATGGAATGTTAGAGTCGCAAATTTATCAATTGAACGCTAGCCTCATCGATCGTATTTTGGGCGAAATTACCTGAGGCGCTCATGAAAAAAATACTCACTCTTGCATTCCCTTTGATCATTTCACAGCTGATCTCTATGGCTTTAGTCCTTACTGATGTTTGGATGATGTCGCGTATCAGTGTGTCAGCCCTTGCGGCTGGTGGCTTAGGTGCCTCAATCTACTTTTTCATCTTCATTATTGCGAGCAGCACCGTGGGTTGTGTCGCGAATTTGATTGCGATCGCTTATGGTCAGCGAGTAGCTCGCCCTGAGTTTGGTAATACACAAATCAGATTGGCGGTGAAAGGCGCAACCATGTTGGCATTCGTGCTCAGCGTGACCTTAATGGCCAGCTTCTGGTTTGCTCCGTTGGTATTAGAAGCAGCCAAACAGCCACCAGAAGTGATCACTTTAGCCATGGAATATGTCCATGCTTTGAAGTGGGTAATGTTGCCTTCGCTTATCTTGTTGGTACTTCGTGGCTTAACCAGTGCGTTTGGCAACGTGCGCTCCATTCTTGTGATGTCGATTATCACCGTAATTCTGAATGTGCCAGTGAGCTATTTTCTCACCTTCCAATTAGACATGGGCTTAACAGGTTTAGGGCTTGGTACGGCTATCGCGGCATTTATCGTGATGGTTGGATATACGGTTTGGGTATTTAAGCGTGACGAGTTTAAGCAGTTCGCCCCTTGGCTAAATACAGAAGAGTATTCAATCAAGTTGATGAGCCCATTGTTGTTGATGGGTCTACCTATCGGCTTGGCTGCTTTACTTGAGCATGGCTTGATTTACGGTGGCACCTTGATGGCGGGCACGATCAGTATTGCTTCGTTAGCCTTGCACCAAATCTTGCTGCAATGTTTAAGCTTTACTTGGAACTTCAATTTTGGTTTCTCACAAGCTGCGGCGATTTTGGTTGGCCGTGATTTTGGCGCGGGTAACTACGAAGGAATAAAAAGAACCTCGATTCAAAGCTTCATATTGGTGTCGGTGTTGAGTGTGGCGTTGTCGGCCGTGTTCATTATATGGCCTGAGATGATCGCTTCTATCTTCAAGTTAGACGATGGCACGGGTGCAATGACTTCACTACTGGCTTCTGTGATTTGGGTCGTTGCTTTGTGCTTTATTGTTGATGCTTGGCAGCTACTGGCGATTAACCTGCTAAGAGGCATGAAGATTGTCTCTATGCCAACCGTGATGACTGCCATCGGTTACTGGGTATTTGGCTTGCCTGCGGCTTGGTATTTGATGCCTAAGTTCGAATTGGCAGGGATTTGGGGCGGAATCGGTGTTGGCTTAGGCGTGACAGGTATTCTGCTGCTTATCCAATTGATGCGTGTCATTCAAAAGAACAACCAATCTCCAGATTTGTCGAATCATGCTTATACGTGATTTGCTTGTGATGCTCGCCTTTACCATGGAACCTTGAACGATAAACGTTGTATTGCTGACCGAGAACTATCAATTACCAACAATGACCTATAAGCCCTAAATTGCGTACTTCGTAATTTAGACCTTGGTCTTACAGAAACCGAGCTAAAAGGTGACTAGAATGATTTGAGTTGCTCACCGTTTTATCAAGGAATACACAAATGGAAGTTGGATTGTTCTGGGCTGAAAAAGGAATGTTAGTGCTTGGCGCACTGTTTGTTTTGACGAGCATGATGCAGTACGGAAGACGCAGTAGCGATTGGAAAGGCGTGATTACGATGTTCTACAAGCGTATCCCAATGAACATCGCCGAATACAAATGGTATCGCCTGGGGATCGCGTTGTTGGTATTTGCTGTGATCATACGTTTCGCATTACTGATTTTATGGCCTTCATATCAGTTCTAGTTCTCTTGCATTAGCTTTGTTGGATAGCTCTCTATCATGGCTACATAAAGCCGTTCAATGAATGAGTCAGTCGAGCCTTAATAAACCCGCTTGTTAAGGCTGCTGTTAAATATAATAGTGCTATTACTCAACAGCAAGGATTGGCTATTACCTTTGTAGCATATTGTTTTTCATGAAGAATAATGCGAAATAATAGCTTACCCACCTGTTTCATCATTCTTACTAATAATCTGCACATAAATCCATTCACCCCGTACCTGATACCATAATGTTCTGTTACACTCGGTCGAATTAGCTTTAATTTGTCAGTGGTGCATTTATGTCGTTCCCAGTTCTTATATGTGATGATTCTGCGTTAGCAAGGAAGCAGATGGCTCGGTCACTGCCTAGTTCTCTAAATGCAGATATAACTTTTGCTGTTCATGGGCTTAATGCACTTGAAGAGCTCGCTAAAAACCAATTCAAATTGATGTTCCTCGACCTAACCATGCCGGAATTAGACGGCTATGGCACATTGGAAGAGATGCAACGTTTAGGCGATACCACGCCAGTTGTCGTTGTTTCTGGTGACATACAACCAAAAGCACAACAGAAGGTGCTGGATCTTGGCGCCAAAGCATTTTTGAAAAAGCCGATTGATAAAGAAGCGTTAAAAGCGATTCTACGTGAGCATGTTGAGCCACCAAAACAGCCTCAACTTATTACGCCAGCACCGCTAGAGCTACCGATTCTGCGCCGACGTGACATCTATATGGAAGTTGCGAACGTTGCGATAGGTCGAGCAGCCGATGCATTGGCGCGCCATTTTAATGTATTCGTTCACTTACCATTACCGAACGTGAACATCTTCGAAGTGAGTGAATTGCACATGGCACTTCGTGACCTAGCGGATAACGACCAAGTGTCGGGTGTTTGCCAAGGCTTTAGTGGAGAAGGCATTGCAGGTGAAGCGCTAGTTTTGTTGAGTGATTCCAGTGTGAGCGATCTTAAGAAGCTCATGAAGGTGCCAACAGAAAGCGAGCAGCTAGAAGAATTAGAGTTGTTGATGGATGTATCGAACATCTTAGTCGGCTCTTTCTTGAATGGGTTAGGGGAGCAATCAGAAGTTCGTTTCTTTCAGAGCTCTCCTGTGCTGCTAGGTCAACACATCTCGATTGATTCGGTGATTGAAAATACCAGCGGCTCATTTAAAAAGACCATGACGTTCGAAGTCAGCTACAACATCGACGGCACGTCCATCCGTTGTGACCTTCTATTTATGTTTGTTGATGAGTCTCTGCCTCTTCTAGATAACAAATTGGCCTACCTAATGGAGGAGTTTTAATATGTTGAATCTTCCTGCTGAATTTGAACAGTTCCACTGGATGGTAGACATGGTTCAAAACGTCGATATGGGGCTGGTGGTCATTAACCGTGACTTTCAGGTACAAGTTTGGAATGGCTTCATGACGCACCATAGCGGTAAGCAATCGCATGATGCGATCGGTAAGTCGATCTTTGAGTTATTCCCTGAAATTCCTGAAGAGTGGTTTAGGCTTAAAACAAAACCGGTTTATGACCTAGGCTGCCGTAGCTTCATAACGTGGCAACAAAGGCCTTATCTGTTTAAGTGCCGCAACGTGAGGCCAGTAACTCAGCAAGCCGACTTTATGTATCAGAACGTCACGCTTAACCCGATGCGTTCTCCAACTGGGCAAGTGACATCCTTGTTCTTGTCGATTCAAGATGCGACTGCTGAAGCTCTGATGTCTCAGAAAAAGGCTTGACGTACCTTAAGGTGAAAATTGAATCGCCTTATAAGAGCACTCTGAAAACCAAATAAAAATGGCCAAGGTTAATCCCCTTGGCCATTTTTGTATCTGATCCTGTAGTAATGAGTTCGAACTAAAGAAAGGCGTTCCGTGTTCGTTAACTTTAGTCGAGTTGTTGTTAGGCTCTATCAACAGCGGCTTGTATCCGCTGGGTTCTCATAAATAAGCGCATCTAACCTGCCATATTTTGTGGACTTTACCCCGCTCATCCAAGTTTCGAACGTGCTAATCGATCTTGCCTTTGTACTTTATAAATTTCAGGGCTAATGAAAGAGGGCTGAGATCGGCACTCGAAGCGAAAAAAGTCAGAAAAAAATGAAATTATTTAAGAAAAAACGCATTTTTTGATTCAAGAAAAGTGTGATTTTTATGTGATTAAAGGGCACTTTTTTCACAAATTTGCCTTATCGAAGATTTTTTCGCCGAATTTGCAAGGGAAACGTTTGCGCAATAAACCGACAGCGTTTGCGTGAATATGTTGTTAAGTTATTAATTACTATGTATTTAGTAGGAAATGATGTGCGGGAAGCTTTTACCAGATATGGAATCTTTGAGAGGATAGCACAAAAAAAAATGAAATATCAGACTTGCTGTTAGTAAATCACAGCCTATAATGCTGAAAACCGGAGCGTCTGCCAACGCTCCGGTTTTTTTGTGTCCGAAACTCAGTAAAGCGTCTGCCAACGCTTACCGAAAACGCACGACACGTAATATGATTACAGGACAAATTATCATGCGTATCGAACAAGAACTTAAGTTAGGTTTCAAAGATGTACTCTTCCGTCCGAAGCGTTCTACCCTTAAAAGCCGTTCTCAAGTTGAATTAACCCGCGATTTTACATTCAAGCATAGCGGTCGTCAATGGTCTGGTACTCCAGTAATTGCAGCGAACATGGATTCGGTAGCAAGCTTTGAAATGGCAGCTGCTCTAGCAGAGCACGGTGTTATGACTGCAGTACACAAGCACTACACAGTAGAGCAGTGGGCTGAGTTCGCAAAAACAGCAGACAAGAAAACGCTGAACAACGTATTTGTTTCAACAGGTACTTCTGAAGCTGAGTTTGAGAAAACTAAGCAAATCATGGCGCTTAGCGACGAATTCGTATTTATCTGTATTGATATCGCTAACGGCTACTCAGAGCACCTAGTTGAGTATGTACAAAAAGTACGTGCTGAATTCCCGACTAAAGTTATCTCTGCTGGTAACGTTGTAACGGGTGACATGGTTGAAGAGCTAATCCTAGCTGGCGCAGACATCGTTAAGGTTGGTATCGGCCCTGGTTCTGTTTGTACTACACGTGTTAAAACAGGCGTAGGTTACCCTCAACTTTCTGCAATCATCGAGTGTGGCGACGCAGCACACGGCCTTGGCGGCATGATCATCGGTGACGGTGGCTGTTCATGTGCGGGTGACGTATCTAAAGCGTTCGGCGGCGGTGCTGACTTCGTAATGCTAGGCGGCATGCTAGCAGGTCACTCTGAGTCAGGCGGCGAAGTTGTAGAGCAAGACGGTAAGCAATTCATGAAGTTCTACGGCATGTCGTCACAGTCGGCTATGGACAAGCACTCAGGTGGTGTTGCTAAGTACCGTGCTGCTGAAGGTAAAACTGTTTTACTTCCGTTCCGTGGCTCTGTTCACAACACAATTTCTGACATCCTTGGTGGTGTACGTTCAACTTGTACATACGTAGGTGCAGCAAAGCTTAAAGAGCTAACTAAGCGTACGACTTTCATCCGTGTACAAGAGCAAGAGAACAACGTATTCGGTAAAGAGTAATCTGAACTGATTCGAATAGTTTGAAAATCAAGAGCCGCTAAAGCGGCTCTTTTTTTACGTGAAATTGATAAAATCAATGTCATTAAACCTGCGCGCTAATAATCTGTCTAATTTTCAGAAGACGCTGGATTTAGAATGTGACTAACAGATTTAATGATCGCAGGAACTATGATGGTTATTAGTACTAACGTGAATAATGATGCCTCAAACCAGTGCCAACCTAATATACTTGTAGTATAAAAGTAAGCGCCTAAAGAGAGTGGTAGCGTCAAATTAAACACGATTAAGACGATTAACGCAACTCCTGCCCATACCATACCAAACTGATTCTCAAGTCCTGAAAAACCTATAGATAGATAGCACGTACCAGATATTGTAACAAGTAAAGCACTAAGGCAGCCTGATCTCATTTTGTTGCCTAGAATATCAACGAAAAAAGCAAAACTATCAGAACGCCAATTATTTGAATTAGCATTCAAAAATTAATATTACTTTCAAATGCTATTAGTCTTTGTAAAACTCATTTATCGTCTCTTTAGTTGATTGTCACATGATTGTTTTTTCATTTGGTATCTTGAAAATAAGTTTATGCTTTGTAGTCGAAGTTTAATTCATGCCTAACATATGCTTTACAAATTCGCTGCGATCCAGAGTAACTGATTCAGGACTTTTCCCCGGCACGACCGACAGAGACACCATCGGATGTCGGTAAGGGTTCTTACAATAGCTATATCAATAGTATTGATATTTTAACTAGTGTGGTATCAGTTAATAGAAACAATACTATTGATTTTTAGATAGCTCGCCCAGTAATGAGCTTTCGCTCCACATCGTTTACTTCATGCTGAATTATTCGTTGATTGGGAAATTCGAAGGAAACAGTGCTCGTTTCGCTTCTTCATCACGTTCGGTTTTAAACTCAATGCCTTTGCCGATTTCGCGAGCACGCAGTGCAGCAGGGCGAGTGTTGATTGCGTTAAACCAACGCTTCAAGTTCGGGTAAGGTTCTAGGCCTTCTTCACCAAGCACGACTGGTGCTTTGTCAATCCAACCCCATGCAGCGACATCGACAATGGTGTACTCATTTCCTACGATAAATTCACGACCTTCCATATGCTTCTCTAACACTTCGTAGTGACGTTGTGCTTCACGTAGGTATCGGTTCACAGCGTAGTCTAAGCCTGCTGGTGCAGCATGGCGGAAGTGTACCGATTGGCCTGAATATGGACCAAGGCCACTCGCGATAAACATCATCCAAGAGAGTAGTTCAGCTCTGTCTTCTGGCTGACCGCCAAGCTTGCCTGTTTTCTCTGAGAGATACAGAAGGATAGCGTTAGAGTCGAATACACGTTGTCCTTCATCTTCAATCGCAGGCGTTTTGCCATTTGGATTGATTAAACGATATTCCGGTGAATGCTGCTCACCCTTTAAGGTATCGACAGGAACAAGTTCAAAATCTAGGCCTGTCTCTTCCAAAAACAGAGCGATCTTCATTGGGTTTGGTGTTTGGTGAAAATAGAACTTAAGCATGGGGTAACTCCTTGTATTGGTCATTTATTAAAGCACCACTTGAACGATCGTTCAATGTTTGATTTTGAATTATTTGAAGATCTTCTGACTCGCATTCCAACTCTATGTGTTGAAGACCTCGTTATTTGAGCGAGGGGTAAAATCGCGCGATTCAGTGTGTTGGATTTTAAGTTGTTGAAAAAATGAGCTTAAAGTGGTTTTTTTGATTCGTTGCTTTATGCGGAGTTCGGATTTGTGATGGGTGTTTTTTGGCGGGATAGGGCGTATGAAATCCGCAGTCAGATATTCCAACAAAAACGTTGAGCACTGGTTCAAACCAGAATTATCTGGATGCACAGGCTTATTGGTAAGTTCAAAATCGTGATCTGCTGCCACACCTTATGCAACAAATGAATATAAACGTTAGAGATTAAGGTGTGCTTCACGGTTTTTTAATCTTAGGGACTTACATTGGTGAGCAAATCTGATGTGAACACTTAACGACACAGGATCTTTCCATGAAAAAGAACATTATCGCCCTCGCTCTTGGTGGCATGCTGGCTTTTGGCGCAACACCTTATTCTTTTGCTGCTAACGATGGCGCAGTGCAGGCTTCTGCAGATTACGCGCAGTTGGTGACTAAGCGACAAGTTGTCGACCAATTACTTCTTGATGCGTTGCAGGCGTTTAAGTCTCCGGCAAGAATTTCTCACGCGGGCTTTACGGCTAAAATGCCAAGCAACATGGAAATTGTGACTAACCGATTGTTAGAAGCTTACCAACTAGAACCTTACCGTACTGATTTGCTTATCTCGGCAGCGAACGCTCAGATCTACAACAAGAATGCAGAGCGCGCTATTGAGCTGTTTGAGCAAGCGCTGACGGTTGCACCAGACGATGTTGATCTTCATGCTTACCTTGCGGTTTGGCAGCGATTTGAAGGCAATGAAAGTGAATCCAATAAGCACATGGAGAAACTGGAAAGCCTGAACAAAGGTAAAGCAGAAGACATCAAACGCATTTTTGCTACGGTCGACCGCGTGTTAGAAACACCGTTGAAAGAGTCTGCGGATAAAGGCTTGCTTGATCATCATGGCGCGATTGTCACTTTGGGCTATGCGCTTAATCCAGACGGCTCTATGCATCAAATTTTGATTGAGCGTCTTGAGACAACATTGGCGATGGCTAAAGCGAACCCAGACGCGATGATCGTGTTAACGGGTGGCGTGCCCAAGAACCACAAGACTGAAGGTAAGTTAATGGCGGATTGGCTTATCTCAAAAGGGGTAAGCAAAGACCGCATCATTGAAGAGAACTACGCGACCAGCACGGTAGGCAATGCCTTATTCAGTAGCTACGCACTTGCTCGCCATGATATTAAGCACGCGACCATTATTAGCTCGGCAAGCCATGTTCGTCGTGGTCAAACTCTGTTTGAAATCGCTAGCTGGCAAACCGGCCCTCAGGGCATTACTTTTGATACGGTTTCTTACCCAGACAAGCCACTCGCAGATCTTAAGAAGGCGAGTGATGGTGAGCTACTAGGTATCTACCGAGATGCGCTTAGAACCTATGGTATGTGGAGCTACCGCTCTTACCCATTAGAGTCTCGCTAGGCTTAGGGTTACTTCACAGTAGGCAAAGTATAAGTTGCTAGTACAATCGAGCACAGCTAGATGGTATGCTGTGCTCCTACTTAATTTAGTGTTTCAAAGGCAAAAAAATGAACCCGATTTTAGCAATGTTGAAAGAGAACAATATTAGCGACGAGCAGATCAGCGAGCTATTCAAGACGTTGACCGAGAACCCTCTTGCAGCAATGGCGACGATCAGCCAACTTGGCTTACCACAAGATAAACTTCAAATGCTGATGGGCCAGGTAATGCAAAACCCTGCGCTAATCAAAGAAGCAGTTGAACAGCTTGGCCTAGATTTTTCTAAGGTTGAAGCCGCTAAAGAGCAACTTCAAAAATAATAGAGTCTGAATGAGCGATTTTGTTAGGAAGTGATAGCCGATTCGGTTAACTGTTCTTGAGATTGCGAATTAGACTTGAGTAAAAAGCCGTTTGAGTATCAATACTTAAACGGCTTTTTTGATCCGACTTAGAAAGGCTAGAAAGAGATACGACAAAAATACTAGTCCGATGTGACTCCCTCGCTTAAATCATGTAATTTCTTTTTAACACTCATGTTTCAATAAACTGAATTCCGGCGTTGCTCATGAAATCTAGCCTAAGCATTCGATCTTACACCAAGCAATTTAATACTCATGCCCATGATGGCTACCATCAACTCGTGCTGCCTATTCAAGGGAGTATTAGTATTGAAATGGTGGGATATGTCGGCAAGGTGGCCGTGGGCGAATGCGTGGTGATTCCGGTAACCACAGCGCATGCGTTTAAGGCGGATGAAGCAGCGCGGTTTATTGTCGCAGATATGGCAGAGTTACCGCAGCACTTGTTAGAGCATGAGCTCTCGGTGTTTACTATCACGCCACCCTTAATGAGCTTCTTGCTGTTTGTTGAAAAGCAGTTGGAATACCAAGTGGACAGTGGCATTGAATCATCCATCTTGGATGTGTTTTCACTGTTATTAGAGCAACAAAAAGTCAGCAAGAGCATCGACCCTCGTATTCGAGCGGTCCAAAGGCTCATTGCGGATAATTACGCCCAGCCTCTCTCTATTTCTCAGCTTGCAGAAACGGCTTGCTTGAGCCCCACTCAATTTAAGAAGCGCTTTAAAGAGTGCATTGGAATCAGTGCGCTTAAGTACATCACTCGCTATCGTATGGAGAAAGCTCAAGCCTTGCTTAGCCATACCGATTTACCCGTTCAATTGGTCGCAGAAAATGTGGGTTATAGTGACTTGTCTGCATTCAGTCGACGCTTCTCTCAGCACTTTGGCATGTCTCCAAGGGCGTTTTTGGGCTCGATGAAAGAGAGTCTTCCAAAACAAGAATAGCGTCCTTTTGGCAAACTCAACTTAGTATATGTTCACTATTATCTATTTCAGAAATGAAAATAGACTAGGTAATAGAAATGAATCTTGCCATCAATCGCGTTAACGAATTCCAAACGGGCACTTTAGCCATCGTGTTTGCTTCTGTTTTATGGGGCACGACAGGCACCGCCGCAAGCTTTGCGCCTGATCTCAGCCCATTAGCGATTGGTGCTTTTTCAATGGGCGTCGGCGGCTTAATGCAAGCAGTCTTGGCGTATCGAAAGATCTTATCTTCACTTGATAAGCTTTTGCTCAACAAAAAGTTGTTAGCGGCGAGTGCGCTGGCTTTGGCGATCTATCCTCTGGCTTTTTACTCTTCGATGAAGTTATCGGGTGTCGCAATGGGCACAGTGGTGTCGATAGCTACTGCTCCTTTCTTTTCTGCACTTTTAGAGTGTCTTATTAGCAAAAAGAATAATATCAACAAACGTTGGTTAACGAGCTTTGCCATTGGCGTGGTTGGTATTGGGCTACTGGTATTTTCAGAATCATCATCAGCGAATGATTCTGGTGACGATCTGAAGCTTTTGGGCATTGGATTAGGGTTGATTGCTGGGTTGTGTTACGCCATTTATTCATGGGCGACAAAAGCTCTGATAGACGAAGGCATTAAGTCGCAAGCAGCGATGGGCAGCATATTTGGGCTAGGAGCGATGTTGCTACTGCCAACGCTTTGGTTTACGGGGGATAACTTGTTCGCATCGAATACCAATATATTGGTGGTGAGTTACTTGGTGTTACTTCCTCAATGTTTAGGCTATATCGCTTTCAGTTTTGGGCTACGCCATGTCACAGCGAGTAGCGCCAACTTGATTACCTTACTTGAGCCAGTCGTTGCCGCCGTGTTGGCCGTGTGTATTGTGGGTGAGCTTATTCCATTGGTTGGATGGCTAGGTATGTTCTTGATAGTGATGTGTTTATTCATCCAATCTCAGCCAACTAAAAAGCCATTATAAGTATTTGTTAAAACGGGATTAATTGAATTAAATTCATGCGTGATTCTTATAATTGAATAAAATGAGTATCTCAGTTGCGAGAGTGCTGTTACTATCGTTATCAATAGTCGGGGGGCATATACCTTAGTTGGTGTTTGCTGAGATCGTTATTCGAGACCCGTTGAACCTGATTCAGTTAACACTGGCGTAGGGAACTATGATTACTTTGCCTACGTGGTTCAACAATGATCTCTCATTGCTTTCACCTCCACACTCTCTTTGCGGCCAAAGTTCGGTTCTCTTACGTCTTTTAGACAGTAGGAGCGACCATGACACAGCATTCCAATTCTCAAGTATCACCTAACAGCACTCAAACACCAGAAAACCAATCTTCTTCGATCAATACTCCGATTGTTTTGACCATTGCGGGTTCTGACAGTGGTGGTGGCGCGGGCATTCAAGCTGATATTAAAGCCATGTCTGCAACGGGTAGCTTCGCTTGTTCGGTAATTACCGCGATTACATCTCAGAACACCCAAGGCGTGTCCGCTATATTTCCAATCCCACTAGAGCATGTCGCTAGTCAGTTAGATGCAGTGTTTACCGATTTGAATATCGTGGCGGTAAAAGTCGGCATGTTGGCGGATTCGCAAATCATCAAAGTCGTCGCGGACAAAATTAAACAATACCAACCTAAACACTTAGTGATTGACCCTGTAATGGTTGCGACAAGTGGCGATCTTCTTCTAGAAAACTCAGCTATCACGACGCTAAAGCAAGAGTTGATTCCGCTGGCAGACATCATTACTCCTAATTTACCTGAAGGCGCAGCATTAACAGGCAAGCCAGTACCTGAAAGCGAAGCTGAAATGCAGGACATGATTGAAGATCTGCGCGCTTTAGGTGCTAAAGCCATTCTGCTAAAAGGTGGTCATCTAGAGAAAGATGAAAACAGCAATGACTTACTGATTCTACCAACTGCATCTGCTGTGATTAGCGCGAAGCGTTTTCCTACCAAAAACACTCATGGCACGGGCTGCACGCTCTCTTCTGCTATTGCTTCTTTCTTGGCTCAAGGCAACACGCTCCCAGAGGCTGTAGACCTGGGTAAACAATACATTTCACGCGCGATCGCCCATGCTGACGAGTTGAAAGTCGGTCAAGGTCATGGCCCAGTAAATCACTTTTTCGCTGGGCACGGTAATGTCCGTTAATACGGTTGGCGTTCAACTTAGCAATGCGACGTTGCGTTACCGAGATAGCGAGCACGCGACCCTGTCGGGGCTGTCACTTAACTTAAGCGCAGGTAAGTGGACAGTGCTACTTGGACGCAGTGGTTGTGGGAAAACGACGGTATTGTGTTATTTGGCAGGTTTGTTGGAAGACAAGGTGGAGTGGCAGGGTACATTGGCAACGTCTGATGAACTGCCTCTAACTGATCGTATCGCATACATGGCACAGCAAGATTTGTTACTGCCATGGCTATCGGTTATCGACAATGTATGCCTGAGCCATCGCTTCCAGAACACCACGAACAAGCATCAAAACGCAGAGCAAAGGAACCGAGCGTTCGAGTTACTCGCTTCAGTTGGTTTGGCCGATTACGCGGATACTACGCCGGATCAGTTGTCTGGTGGTATGCGCCAGCGTGTTGCTCTGGCTCGCACCTTAATGCAAGACAAACCTGTCGTGTTGATGGATGAGCCTTTCTCAGCACTGGATGCAGTAACAAGACACAAATTACAGACCTTAGCGTGTGAACTGTTGAGAGATAAAACCGTTGTGTTGATCACCCATGATCCGCAAGAAGCGGTGCGTCTGGCGGATAACTTGTATGTGTTGCAAGGCATGCCTGCGAGTGCTCACTCTTTACCTGTGCCTCACACCTCAACGCCACGAGTGCTCGATGGTGAGTGTGCCGAGTTGCAACAGGCGATCTTAGATCAGTTGGAGCGTGATTATGAATGATCTAATGCGAAGTGAAGCTGTGACTCAGTCAACGAACGTGCAGTCTAGCACTGAACGTTCAAGTCAGATGAATCCCGTTATGCGTTTGCTTATCAGCAGTGTTGTGATTCTTGGCTTATGGCAACTTGTGGTCGTTGTTTTCGAAATGCCGAGCTTCATTCTTCCGGCCCCCGCAGAAGTCTTTCTCAAGCTTATTGAACGCTACGATGTGTTACTCAAACACACTTGGGTGACTGCGCAAGAGATCTTACTTGGCTTGCTACTCGGTTTGTCGATGGGGCTATTTTTCGCCCTGCAGATGTTGATGTTCGAACCACTAAAACGCTGGCTGTTACCTATCTTAATCGCTAGCCAAGCGATTCCTGTGTTTGCGATTGCTCCAGTATTGATGTTGTGGCTTGGCTATGGCATCGCCTCAAAAGTGGTGATGGCGGCGATCATTATCTTCTTCCCTGTAACTACCTGTTGCTACGACGGTCTGCGCAATACACCGACAGGCTATCTCGATCTTGCCAAAACGATGGGTGCATCGAAATGGCAATTGCTGCGTTATATCCAACTGCCTGCTGCGCTGCCAACATTAGCGTCTGGCATTCGTGTGGCTGTGGTGATTGCGCCAATTGGAGCGGTTGTCGGCGAGTGGGTTGGTTCGAGTGAGGGGCTGGGTTACTTAATGCTGCAGGCCAACGCGCGCATGATCATCGATGAGATGTTTGCTGCCTTGTTCATCTTGGCGGTGCTGTCTATCTCGCTCTACTTCGTTACAGATAAATTACTCAAAAAAGCTATCCCTTGGGAAAACCAATGATGGCTTCGCTCAACACAATAATAATATTCAAAAGGAAAGGTTAACCGTGAAAAATACAAAATTGATAGGTGCAGTGGCACTGCTTGCTTCGTTGGTTTCAGGTCAAGCTACAGCGGACTCTGAACAAAAGAAACTGACGCTGATGTTGGATTGGTTTGTGAACCCGAACCATGGCCCAATTGTGATTGCTCAAGAGCGTGGCTACTTCGCTGACCAAGGCTTAGAGGTTGAAATCCAAGAACCAGCAGACCCAAGCACGCCAGCGAAACTTGTCGCAGCAGGTAAGGTCGATTTAGCGGTAACTTACCAACCAAGTTTAACCATGGACGTGGCGGCAGGTTTACCTCTCGTTCGTGCATCAACTCTTATCGCAACACCATTGAATACGTTGATGGTTTTGGATAATGGCAAGAACGATTCGCTAGCTGATCTGAAAGGTAAAAAGATTGGTATCGCGGTTGCGGGTAACGAAGAAGCGACTATCGGAACCATGCTAGCTCAAGAAAACGTTGCATTTACAGACGTGCAAACCATCAATGTTGGTTGGGCACTTTCATCTTCATTGGCATCGGGCAAGGTAGACGCAATCTGGGGTGGCTTACGTAACTTCGAAACCAACCAATTAGCCCTTGAAGGCTTTAAAGCAAAAGCGTTTTTCCCAGAAGAACACGGTGTGCCAGCTTACGACGAGCTGATCTTTGTTGCGAACGCAAAGCAGCACGATGATGAAGCGACCAAAGCGTTCAACAAAGCATTGGAACAAGCAACAACTTACATTGTGAACCACCCACAAGAGTCATGGAGCGAGTTTGTCGCGTATTCACCAGATACGTTGAACAACGAACTTAACCAACGCGCATGGAACGACACGCTGACTCGTTTTGCACTTCGTCCTTCTGCTGTTGACCTGAAACGTTACGACGATTATGCACAGTTCATGTTCGACAAAGGCATCATCAAATCACTACCAAAAGCCGCTGATTACGTACCGACTTTTGACTAAGGAATCTCATGAAATACCAAGACTTAATCCAAGCCTGTCAACAAGATTGGCAAGACTACACCGAGCATGATTTTGTTAAAACGCTGGCAAACGGCACACTCGCTCAGCCGTGTTTTCTGCATTACTTGAAGCAAGATTTTCTGTTTTTAAAGCAGTATGCCCGCACTTATGCATTGGCAATTTACAAGGCTAAAACCTTGGCTGATATGCGTCGTGCACTGCCAAGTGTTCATGCGTTGCTAGATTCTGAAATCTCTCACCATGTGACTTACTGTGGTCAGTGGGGTTTAACCGAATCGGATTTAGAAAACGAACCTGAAGATTTCGGCACTGTTGCCTATACGCGCTACGTTCTAGATGCGGGTATGACGGGTGATCTTGTCGACTTATATGCGGCACTGGCTCCGTGTTCAATCGGTTATGCCGTGATTGGTAAAGCGCTGTTAGAAAGCAGTGATACTGTTTTGGAAGGCAACCCATACGCAAGCTGGCTGCAACTGTATGGCAGTGAAGAGTTCCAGTCTGGCGTAGCAACGGGCGCGGAATACTTCAATCAGTTGCTTGCTGAAATTGATATCAACAGCGAACGCGGTCAGAACATCGTTCATATCTTCAAAACCGCAACGCGTATGGAAGTGGCTTTTTGGCAGCAAGGGCTGAACGCTCTTGATGATTCAACAGCGGCTTAAAAGCGACTTTCACGAATAAAGATTTACCCATGCTTACTGAACAAATTATTCAATCGCTACGCGCAGTACGAGAGCAAAAACCACTGGTTGTGAACATCACTAACTATGTAGTGATGAACAACACGGCCAACGCGTTATTGGCGATTGGCGCTTCGCCTATTATGGCGCACTCGCAACAAGAACTGGCAGAGATGATGTCTTTCTCTGGTGCTTTGGTGATTAACATCGGCACGCTCGACAGTGTTTGGACGCCAAGAATGTGTTTTGCTGTTGAGCAAGCGAACGCGAACAATAAGGTTGTGGTTCTTGACCCTGTGGGTTGCGGTGCAAGTACGCTGCGTACTGAGACTTCTCGTGAAATTGCACGTTTAGCCGATAAGCTAATCATTCGTGGTAATGCGTCTGAGATTATCGCGCTAGCGGGTGAGCAAGCACAGAGCAAAGGCGTTGATGCGTTGGATAGCAGTGATGCTGCATTAGGCGCTGCGCAATGCTTAGTGGCTGAATACGGCGCGAATGTAGTTATTTCTGGTGAGACGGATTACGTTGTCACCAAAGACAGCGTGGTGACGTTAAACAATGGACACCAAATGATGCCGTATGTGACGGGTATGGGGTGTACTTTAACTGCATTGACGGGTGCTTTCGCGGCTGTTGGTGATGATAGTGGTTTAGCTGCAGCAGCGGTATTAGGCGTGGTTGGTGAAATCGCGGCTGAAAACTCTCGCGGCCCAGGTAGCTTGCAAATTAACTTGCTTGATGAGTTGTATCAGTTAGACGAAGAGACTCTGATTCAACGCTTGAAGATTCAGTAGGGCTAATCTAACTCTAAGCCACAAGTTAGAGTTAGATTAACTTAAAAAAGCCCCCGACACTTATGTGTAGGGGGCTTTTTATTACTGGTTTGGAACTGTGTCAGCTGTGTATAGACTGGCTGGCTAGGTTCTAAATCGGTTAACTTGGCTCTCTAGGTGATGAGCAACCTCGGTTAAGTCGCTCGCTGCACCTGAAATGCTGCTTACCGACTCTTGGTTGCTTTGAGCAATAGTGTTTGCACCTTGCGCGTTTTCACCCAGTGATTTGGTAAGACGATCCTGCTCATCAACCGACACCGCGATTTGGCTGTTGGCTTGGTTCAGATCTTGGATGTGTTGATTAATCACATGTAAGTTCTGAGAAGCTTGCTGCGCCTGCGTTGAAGCGTCTGAAACCGTGCTGTGGCTCTCTTTGATAGACTCTAACGCATCTTTAGCGCCACGTTGTAGTGAGGTGATGAGCTCATCAATCTGGCTAGCAGAGTCTTGGGTACGTTTAGCGAGCGTTCTTACTTCATCGGCTACTACTGCAAATCCGCGACCTTGTTCACCTGCGCGCGCAGCTTCAATAGCCGCATTCAATGCCAACAGGTTGGTCTGCTCAGAAACGCCTTTGATTACTTCAAGAATGGCACCAATGTTCATCGACTCTTTATGTAGGTCGGTCACTTTTTGGCTGCTTACCTGCATGCTTTCATCGGCGCTACCAATTTCATGCAGTGTCTTATCTACTTCTTTCAGTCCCATCGCCACATTCTCGGTGGCTTGGTTGGCAACTTGAGACGCGTGGTTAGCACTTGCCGCAATTTCTGATGTGCTGGAAGCTAATTGATCAACGGCAGAAGAGATATTGATCATTTCACTGTTCAATTGTGTTGCGTTGGTCGAGCTGTTATTTGTCACTTGATTGAGTGACTCCGACATCTCACCAATACGCACGCTAGAACGGTTCACTTGGCCAACAATATCGCGCAGAGATTCAATGGTGATCTCCATATTAGTCAGCAGTTCGCCAATCTCATTTTTGCTCTCAATGTTCACTTCCACATTCAGGTTGCCCTGAGAAAGCTCGTTGGTGATCTGTTTAACTTGTGCGATGCCTTTAGTAATAGAGCGAGTCACCAACACGGCGCTCGTCATGCCAATAACTAAAGCCACACCCGTCAACAATATGATGATTTGAATCGAGCGCTTTTCGCTGGCTTGCAGTTCTGGTGTTAATGCTTGTTTCTGTTGTTCTAGAATGCTCTGAGCATCAGCTACCGAAATCGCTAAGCTGTCACCAATAGAGGCGAGGGTAGCGGTTCTTTGCGTGTTCTCAATCATCTGTTGATGAACTTGCTCAAAGCCTTTCGCGTACGCTTCCCGTTGGTTAGAGAAATCTTCAATCAATTCACTTTGATAAGGAGATGATTTAAGAGATTCAATATCGCCTTCTATACCTGGCAGAGCATATTCAAAAATGTCTTTACCAGCTTCATAGGTTTTGAGGTCGTTGTTGTTTGAGTAACTCAGCACTGTGATCTTGGCTGCGAGGAAGTTCTCCATCAACATGCCTGCGTATAAGCTCGCGTTTGGATCATTGTTATTGTAAGACTCATACAATAAGCTCTGAGCCGCTTTCAGTGCGTTGGTTTCTCGTGTGACCATCTCCACGTTCACTAACTGGTCAATGAGCAGTTGGCTCTGTTTCATTGATCCATAAGCCGCATCAAAAGCTGCAACGCTGTCTTGCACTAATTGCAGGCTCGACAAGCTATCAGTATTGGTGGTGGTTTGGATTAAGTTGTTCAGCAGTTCATCAATCGCAAGTTTGCTCGATTGATAATTCGCTTCGTATTGATCATCCAATGACTCTAAGTAACGTTCAGAAGCTAAACGCATCTGAAGAAAGTGCACTTGAATATTGCCTGACAATGTCGCCTTGTGGCTGAGGTCACTGTACTGGCTAAAGCCGTTCGACAAGGTTTGAATACCTTTGTAACTCACAAGGCCTGAAATGACGAAAAAGAGCAAGCAGATGGCATAACCCAGCTTGATCTTGAGCGCTATAGAAAGGTGGCGCATAACTATCCCTATATTTACCTGATTCCTTCATAGGGGAGTATTTCATAAAACAGCATTCTGGGCATGCTAAAGCGAATAGTTTGTGTAATAAGTAACGCTTTTGTTAGAAAAATCGGGTTTTTCGACATGCTTTCAACGAGTTGCGTATTTGAATTCAACCGCCTAACTTAAGGAATTAAGTGCTAACTTCCATGCATAGGATGTGATTTGTCGGTAAAATGGCAGAAAACCAATTTTAGAAATCGACTTCAAAGGTACGCGATGAACCCTTATAAACTTTATCTGGTGACTGACGACCAACAAGATCTAGAAACGCTTAAATTCGTGGTTGAACAAGCGGTTGCTGGTGGCGTCACTATGGTTCAAGTAAGAGAAAAACATGGGGACGTAAGAGCCTTCATTGAACGAGCACAAGCGGTTAAGTCGATTTTAGCTGGCTCAGGTGTGCCGCTGATCATTAATGATCGAGTCGATGTGGCATTAGCCGTTGATGCCGATGGTTTGCATTTGGGGCAATCGGATATGCCTGCGGAGTTAGCACGTCAGTTGATTGGTTCAGACAAGATTCTTGGGTTATCAATTGAAACTGAACAGCAGCTACAAGAAGCAGATAGTTTGCCGATCGATTACATTGGTCTCAGTGCGATTTTTGCCACACCGACCAAGACGAATCTAAAGAAACATTGGGGTTATGAAGGCATTCAAATGGCTTTGGAAACAACGAAGTTGCCGATTGTGGGTATCGGTGGAATCAACGAATCGAACATTCCGCAGTTGGTTAACACAGGTATTCATGGATTAGCCTTGGTATCAGCGATATGTCACGCAGAAAGCCCAAAACAAGCGACGCAGGAACTGCTATCTCTGATGGGAGAGTGAAGGGGAGTAGAACTAGAAAACAAATGAGGTTGGTCATCTGTTTTCTAGTGAAAGCACAAGCACGGAGTCGTGCTAGATGTGCTTATCGATAGAGTATCTAAGCTGCTCTATCTAACACATCGTTTGGTCTATTGAATGCAAAGCGCAACCGTGCCGATGACCATAAGAACGATCGCAGCGTACCAACCGTATTGTGCTGTTTTATCAGCCACAAACACCTTAATGTAGTTGATCTCTTCATGCGCCATTGCGATGAAGTCCGTGTAGTTAATCGATAACTCACGGCTAGCTTCTTTTAGGTCTTGTTGAAGCTTGTTGAAAGACTCATCGATGAAGCCCTTTGTTTCCGAAGCAGACGGAGTAGCAGTTAACGCTAGGCTATTCCAAACCGCCATACGCGATTCATATTCGCTTTCACTGACACAATTAAGTACGCGTAAATCATACTCTCGTTTGTTACGCTCTTTACCCATTTTCTCAGGGCAAATATTTCTTAAAACGTTCACGACAAATTTTCCAAAAGGTTCATTTAGATATAAAAAAGCACTCAAAGAGCGCTCATAAACTGGGTGCGAATTAATATTCAAAAAGTGATCTATTTGAAACCGATATAAGCAACGGCAAGGCTGAGCGCTTATCTGGGAGATTTGAAGTTGGGTCAGTGGTGTTAAAGAGCGATTTGGGCCTGTCTATATTCGTTTGAAAAGACAAACCCGTTGGGATCGCATAGTAGTTATGTCACTTTGGGACATCAACTAGGGTGTTTTATCCACACGACAAAGATATTTATCGGCAAGATAAGCAGAAATGAGGTAGCGGTGGTGTGTTCCATGCCGATATTGAATCTCTGAATTGACGATGTTTTGAAAATAGAGATGTTTTGTAAACAGGGGAGGCTAGTTGGCTTGCCATTGATTGTACTGCAGTGAGTGCCCCTTAAGCTGCTCAATAAGGCTGGTGAGAACTGGGCCGTTGATGTGGCTGCGAGACACCAAACATCCCACTGGAGTAATCCAACCACCATGCTCGTGCGAAACAGGCAACGCCACAAGGTCGCCTTTTTGAATGCCTTCCATCACCATCATCTCGGGCACATTAGCCCAACCCACGTTCTGTTCAACGAGATCAACAATGGTCTTGTGGTTGTTGGCGTACCAAAGCATCGAGCTAATACCGTAGGTGAACCACAGTTCGCGTTGTTTTGAGCTGCGATGCACACATTGGCGATAGCGCTTTAGGTCTGAGTCTTGTACAACGGACATGCGACTCAGTTCGTGAGTGGCAGAGCTAACAGTTAGGAAACGCGCTTGGCCCAGCAAAAAGAAATCCATATCGACCTTCAGTTCGCCATCCGCGTAGATGATGCCAATCTGTGCTTTTCCTCGTCTTACTAGGTCTTCAACATCAAAGGTTGAGGTGGTAATGATATCGAAGTGTGTGATTGGAAATTGATCGGCGAGTGAGCTGATTATCTTAATGAAGTTCTTATCTATGATGCTTTCATCAACCGCAATGATCAGTTCGTGCTCATCTTCTTGGGTCAGCGATTCTACTTTTTGATCGAAGTACTTTTGCTGGTCAAGAATGGACTTAGCCACAGGCAATAACGCTTTACCTTTGCTGGTTAAAACGGGGATGTTTTTCTCTCGGTTAAACAGCTCTTGGTCAATGGCAATTTCGAGGTTGGCTATCGATTGGCTTACCCCAGACTGAGCGCGTTTCAGTTTGCGAGCGGCGGCAGAGAAAGAGCCACTTTCACACACCGTGACGAAGACTTTTAGTTGCTCAAAACTGTACATGTTATCTCTCGCTCAATACAAAATGGGGTACTTATACTTAAGCTATCACTAAACGTGATGGCTGTTAACTTTCTCATATTGTTTTCGGTGACATAATTTCGGTAAGTCCACCATGTTATAAATTGCTATAGGAATGTATGAGTACGTTAGAGAGAGTTTTCCACTCGGTGTTGTTTGAAGTATTGGCCGTCACACTGTCAATTATAGGTTTAGCGATATTTACTGATCACGATGTGAATGCCTTATCAGGAACCATGATAGTTGTTGCGACTATCGCGATGATTTGGAACTACTGTTTTAACCGTATTTTTGATCGTTATTTCACGGGTGAAAAATCAAAGCGTTCGCTCAAGTTACGTGTTTTTCATGTCGTGCTATTTGAGGCAGGCTTGCTGGTGGCGACGATCCCAGTTATGGCTTACTTACTTGATGTGGGGATTTGGCAGGCATTTTTAATGGATATCGGCGTGACCATTTTTATTACCATTTACGCGTTTGTGTTTAATCTGATTTATGATCATATACGAGCATTCTGGGTACGCAGAGCGGACTTAGCCGTTCAGTAATCTACCAAGTCAGTAAACACGAGTTTGGCTACTAACCGTTTGTTTATCCGTTATTTTGACGGAGACATCCGGTTAGTAGGTCTAGGTAACGCGGCGTTTGTTCTGCTATCTTAAAAAAGGTGATAATTTGAGTTCGTGAACGAATAGATAAGGGAAAGGATGCCAAATACCCCTCAGATAATGACAGTTGTCGATAAGAAAGAAGTCGAATTGTTCGCGGAACTGTTCAAACATATTGATGGTGATATCTACACCTTACTACGCAGTGCCCAAATCCCTAATGATATTCTCACCAGTAATGACCATTACGATTATCTCCCTGAGACAACGGTTAAGAACGTGGTCAAGATTATGGGGGAATCTGCGTCGAGAGAAGAGTTTTCGCTGTTTATGTGGAGTTTTTGCAAGCAAACCTATGTGCCAAGGTTTGTGGCTAAGCTAAGCCAGCAGGATTCATTGAAAAACGCGCTAGACCAATTTGGTGAGCAATTGAAGCTCGTATCCAATGGTGCGAATGTCTATACCAAGCAATCCGGAGGCAAGTGGTGGTTGGTTCGCGAGAAGCCGTTTACTAACGCACCGTGGTTTAAGTTCGCTGAACTGTTCTCTGTTATTTTCATCAACGAGCTACTTTCAGTATTAACACAAGGTCGTTGGAAGCCGTCTGAGGTCGGAATTCAAAATGGCGATCTCGAATGTTTTCAATCTCTACCACAAATGGGCAGTGCTCAGTTTTATACGCATAGACCGGTCACTGCCTTTGAGATCCCTGAAGACATCATGCTTGCACCGATTGTTTTACCCAAAATTGCTCAAGTATTAGATCTCACTAAGCCTTTACCTAGCTCATTCTTGAGCGCTTTTAAGCTTGTTATTAAACCTTATCTCACGATGGGGAAACTCCCAATTAGCTTAGCTTCTGAGATTCTGAATATTCATATCAGAACAATCCAGCGTCGGTTGGAAAGTGAAGGGGTGGTCTACAAAACCTTGATTGAAGAGATGGTTCTTGAGCAGGTTTTAGAATTGCTTAAGCAGTCAGATCTATCGATCACGCAAGTAGGTGCGAAAATGGGCTATTCCGATTCTTCCCACTTTACCCGAGCCTTTAAACGACAGATGAACATGACGCCAAGACAGTATCGAAAAGAGCACAGCTAACCTCGGTAAGCAGCAGTACAAAGCTACCAGTAAGAGCTTCGGCAATAACAGCTCCGCAGCGAAACTCTAGCCAGTAAGTAAAAACTCCAGCCAGTAAGCAGAAACCGGAGCCTGAACGCATAATTATTTATTGTCACCAAATGGCCATTTATCAACCTTGAACACTGGCAGTATCACTACTAAGTTATTGAATGTTGATGAGTTGTTTTTGCCTCGATTTTTTCCCGGAATTTTGATTAGATTTTTGTGATTATCGCGGCTGACAAAAACACCTTTGAAACCTCATGACACTCATTAGTAGTTACGGAATCGTTATGGGAAGTGGACTCCACTCATAAACGGAATCAAGGTGTATAAATGAAAAATGCAGGCTTAAAACTCTCTGTTGTTGCTCTTTCGTGTTCATTTGCTCTTTCTGCAAATGCTGCATCAACGCTATTTACTAACGTCGATGTATTCAATGGTACTGAAAACAAATTGTACGAAGACCATCATGTATTAGTCGAAGATAATCTTATCAAACAAATCTCTGCAAGCCCGATAGAGGCTGGTGATGCTGTAGTGATTGACGGCGAAGGCAAAACGTTAATGCCGGGTTTAATCGAAGGCCATGGTCACTTATTGCTGAATGGCGGTAATCTAAGTGACCACGAAAACAACCGTACGATTGAAGAACTGGCTGCTCGAGCAACAGTGAACGCGAACGCCGCGTTTCAATCAGGTTTCACCACGTGGCGTGATGCTGGTGGCTTGAATACTGGCTTACGTAAAACAATCGATTCTGGCATGTTGCCGGGCCCACGACTTTACACATCAGGCGCATTTATTGGCCCGACGGGTTCGCATGCCGATTTCAGTAACCTAACCACGGCTAACCAACACTTCTTTGGTTCATCGACCAGTATGGCTCGAAATAGCGTGAGCTTTAATGCCGATGGTATTACAGAAATCAAAGCCGCTGCTCGTCAAAACTTCAAGCAAGGCAATACTCAAATTAAGATCATGTCTTCGGGTGGTGTGGCTTCAACATTTGACCCTTGGCAGCTGAATGCGATGTCTGCGGAAGAAATTGAAGCTGCCGTGGAAATTGCTGATGCGTATGGCTCTTACGTGATGTCGCACGCCTACAGTAAAAAAGCGATCATGCGTAACTTGGATGCGGGTGTTAAAACAATCGAACACGGTTTCATGTTCGATGGCGATATCGCCGACAAGATGGAAGATAAAGACGCTTACATCACAACTAACATGACCGCGTTTTCACCTTACCTGACGCAGATCGAAGCGATCAACTCGAACCCTGCCTCTAAGCGTAAAGCGGAGTCGGCAACCAAAGCATTCAAAGACTACATCTCGAATGTAAACAAGTACCAACCGAAATGGGGTTTCCACACAGACTGTGTCGGTGACGTGGTTTCTTGTATCAAACAAACCGACCACACGATCTTCCTTGCAGGTAAAGAGTTAGGCAACTTCTTCACTTTGAAAGGGATGACATCGGTAAACGGTGAGATCGTTAAGTTATCTGGCGTGATGGACCCATACCCAGAGGGTAAGTTAGGCGTGATTGAAGCGGGCGCATACGCCGATATCATTATTGTTGAAGGCAACCCACTTGAAGACTTGTCAGTGATTGGGGCAAACGAAAAATGGTTTGATGCAGAGCCGCGCAGCCCTGAAATCGACACCATTAAAGTCATCATGAAAGATGGTAAAGTCTACAAAAACACGCTGTAACTCAGTTCGACAACTCAGTTAAAAATTAAGCTTAATGGGTGACCTATTTGGGTAGGTCACCTCTCTTCAAGGTGTTCCTTATGCAAAAAATGCTTTCTCTTATCCTGTCGGTGGTATCACTGACGACCGTTGCTTTTCCTACTTTTGCTGAAACAGCGATGAATCTTGAGTGGCAAGACCTGAACTCAGAGTCTCACGAAATGAAAGCAGAAATGCCGGATCTCACCGATCAACAAATGCGTCTATTACAAGGTGTGATAGCAATGAGTGCATCAGAGGAGAAGCAAGCTCAACAACAGGCTTTATTATTTAAACAAACGCTAAAAGAGCAGGGCGTGGACGCAGACGAAATGATCGCACTGCGTGATGAATACATGCAAACCATGAAAGCAAACGCCGAAGCTATTACAACAGAGTTTGATGGCAAGAAAGTACGAGTTCCCGGTTTCATCGTTCCACTGGAGTTCTCAGAGGGAATGACTGCAACAGAGTTTCTGTTAGTGCCTGTGGCGGGTGCGTGTATCCACATGCCGCCACCACCTGCAAACCAGATTGTGCGCGTGTCTTTCCCTGAAGGCTTTCAGGTACAGAACGTTCAGTATCCAGTGTGGGTAGAAGGTGACTTTAGCTCCAACAAAGTGACTGAAGAGGTCTTCCTAGTCGATGGTAAAAGTAACCTCACCATGGGTTATGAAATGAAAGCTTCGATGATCGAAGACTATTATGAAAAAGAAAATTAATGGTTGTCATCAAATGACAATTTTCAATGTGAGTAATAACTAAAATAAAACTAACTTAAAAAGCACTGGTGACATGATGAACTCAAGATTTTCTAAAGTAAGTATCGCAATTGTGATGGCGGCTAGCCCAATGAGCGGCGTTGTTTACGGCGCTAACTTTGAAGGCCCAGATTCTGTTGAAAATACAATTGCAGAGCAGAAAGCACAAAAGAAATCTTGGAGGGAGTCATTAGCTGAGGATGGTTTTACATTTGGTGCAGATTACTTTGCTTTGGGGCTGACCTCAGGAGATGGGGTTGGCGGCGATAGCGTTGATGCATCGTCGGGTGTGGCTCGATTATACGGTTCATGGCATCTATTAGGTAAGGACACACAGAACTCAGGTAGCCTGGTTTGGAAGGTGGAACATAGGCATGCCTATGGTGATACTGCGCCAAAAGACTATTCATTCGGCCCGCTTGGCTATGTTGGTGCAATTGGCCCTGCATACAGTGACCAAGGGTTTCGTGTTACGGACTTAAACTGGAAGCAAAAAATCAATGATGGCAAAGGGACTATTGTTGTCGGTTGGCAGGATGTAACGAACTATGCGGATGTTTACGCTCTAGCAAGCCCGTGGTCTGGCTTTACTAACTTGGCATTCTCGACAGGCTCCGGTGCGATGGGCTTGCCGGATGACGGTGTATTGGCCCTTTCTGCCGGTCATATGCTAGGCGAAAACTTTTATGTGGTCGGTGGTATCGCTGATGCAAATGGTCAGTCAGATGATATTTTTGATGGCTTTGATAGCGCTTTTGGTAGTGATGCGTCTTACTTTACAACACTTGAATTAGGTTGGACGGCTTCACAAGAACTGATTTATACCGATAACTTCCATGTGACGTTCTGGGACTTTGGTGACGATACTCGCCACAGTAATAGCCTTGCTGCGGAAGGTGGCTCGGGCGTTAACTTCTCATGGAGTCAGTTCATGACTGATCAAGTTATGCCGTTTGTACGTGGTGGTTTCTCTGAAGGGGACGTTGCCCTTTACGATAAATCGATTTCTGTTGGTATGGGTTACTTTGGATTAGGAAAACCAACCAACAATTTAGGCGTGGCACTTAATTGGTCAGAAGTGAATGGTGATTCTTTTGCAGCTGATGCGAAAGCAATAAGTGGTAATACAGAGCAATGGACGGCTGAAATTTACTACAACATGCAACTCAACGATTTCATCCAAGTGACACCTGATATTCAATACATTAAAGATCCTGCGTTCTCCAATGAAAGTAGCGCTTGGGTGTTTGGTGTTAGAGCGAGAGTCTTTATCTAACTTCTCTGTTTGTTAATCGCTGAAACGTAAAGAATAGATGTAAAAAGTGAGCCTGTTCGGCTCACTTTTTTTGTCTTAGGTCTGTATCAAAAGCGGCTATGCTTTTTCGGCTTTGGGCGTGTCATCGAGTGCGAAGTAGATCTTTGAAACAATAATCTCTGCGACCAAAATAGTGAATACCACAGCGAAGAACGCTACGACACCATTCCATGGGCCTGTAAAGTCTACCTTGTCGCCAAACAAGATATTGATGGCTTCCAACATTACAAACTTAGAACCTACTAAGATGACGTAACTGGATAAACCACGATAAATCTTAGGCGCAGTGCCGGGTTTAGACTTGAAGTAATCTGCGAGCTTATGCTCTAAGCCAATAGACAGTTTGAGCAGGAGTTGTAGCAGAATCGCAGCTGCAAATGAGATGGTGAAAGACTCGATATTGACGAAGTCCCAGTATTCATCAAAAAAATTAAGAACGGTTAAATCGACGAGTACCGCAAGCGTGTATCCGACAAAGAGTCGTTGGGGCGTATTAAATCCATATACTTTTTCTATATTGCTCATCTACTTCTTCCTGAGTAAAGTGTTATAAAAAACTTAGGAGTTAATCTTATAATTTTCAAACGCTTATTGTTTTATATGCGAAACAGGTCTTAAAGTCAGTTTGGCGCATTATGGTAAGTAAGGGTTTTAAGAATGATCCAAGATAAGACTCCAATTTAGACAGAGGCGCATATGATTATTCATTTTAGAATCCAAGACGTAGAAGAACTTTGGGGAGCCATCGATTTAGCAACGCTCTTGCAGTTGGAACTGAGAGCAGTATCAACCACACCGTTAACTCTCTGATTGAATTAGTTAAGTTACCAATTACACTTGAAGCATAAGTTTGAATGGAGTCAACTTAATGCTTTCACCCCTATCGCACTATCCCCGTTATATTATTCTGCTCTTAATGGGCCTCAGTTCTTCCTCGGCCTATGCATCCAATGAATTGATTCAGAACCGCTTAGAGAAGATATTTTCTGTGTCAATTGCGCTGACTGACAGCGATGCCATTTCAATTGGCTTTGTGGATTTTGATCCTAATTCGTTTATCAATTTAAACGACAGTGGTTTTGGCTCCGATAAAACCATCGATACTCGAAGCCAAGTGAGTGTGGGCTCCATCCCTTACTCTTCCGTGATTAAAACGGATGACCCTGACTTTGACCTTATTTGGTCTGTGCGAGGGTCTTATGCGCTTTCTGAACAGGATATTGAGATCTCATCAGATGTGACTCCTGACCGTCGTGTTAACCCAAATGAAGACTCGGTATTGGGCCTGTATGGCTTTTTCGGAGGGCAAAACCATTTAAACCAACATTGGTCTATCGCCTATGGATTAGGCACTCACTTGCTCTATTACCGCAATAAATACGAATACAACAACAGCTACTCTCAAGCATTTCAATCTCAGCTAGACGGTTACGCGTTGAATACATCAGCATGGGCGCTTGTTGCAGAACCTTCAGTCAAACTTCAATACTTGCAACCAAAGGAGTGGGGCAGTTGGAATGTGTCTTCAAGAGTTCGTTACTTTTATGGAACAGGCTGGGGCGAAGCGAACGATGGCGATATCGGTAACCCAGAAGGGATGCGATTCATTAATGAACTAGAGTTTAGGCAAAATGTAGCGCTCGATGCTTGGTCGCTTAATAACCCTCAAATCCACTATAACTTAACAAGAATCGATGTCGCGGGTGATTTGACTGCTCCTTTAGATACGCACTATTACTATGAATTCGGGGCCGGATTAGTATTTGATGTGCCTTACGATTCTTACTTTTTTGACAACTTCGGGATTGGAATTAACTTCAATTATGGCAGCTCACTCAGTGGCGGTAGCTTGCTATTCTTACTCAATAATTAGCATAAGTTGTTGATCTTAATGGTACTCATATAATTTGAATTTGTATGTGTCGTAAAATGGTAAATATCTTAGTGAAAACTTAGCCATCATAGTCATTCGCCCATCACTAGAGCAGACTATGAATAAGTTAAGTTTGGACCGAAAAATGCCGCTATACGTGGTGTCTACACTTGCCCTTAATATGGCAGTTAGCTTGTGGTTATTGAGTATGGCTTCTTCGGCAGTCATGGCTTTTTCTGTGTGCGCGTTGTTTTTGCTCAGCACCCTCATTACTGCACGCCTATATCGACATGAAATGGCTCAAAGCAAGAATAGCTTGTCTGAAGCGATCATTGATGGCGTCGCTGGCTTTATCATCCTCGATAGTCAATTGAGGGTAATACAAGTTAATCAACAATTCTCTAGAGTTTCAGGTTATGCCTTTAATCAAGTCGAGTCTCGCCCGATTTCTGATCTCTGTTTTATGAATAACAGCAGTTTAATATCGACCATTACTCGCTCACTCAAGGAAAACCAGAGATGGAAGGGTGAGTTGAGTGGAGTCAGTCGACTTGGTGAACATTTTACTGTGAATGTGGTTGTCGAAAAGTTAGTTGAAATACTGTCGCACAATAATAAATATGTGGTGACCTTTACGGATATTAGTCGACGCAAAGTATTAGAACGTCGATTAAGAATGTTGGTGGACACAGATTCTCTCACAGGGTGCTGGAACCGCCGCCGTTTTGATAAAGATCTTAATCATTATTCAAACTTAGCGGAGCGTTATGGTTACACGCACTCTTGTTTGGCGTTGATCGATTTAGATCATTTCAAGGCCATCAATGATAATCATGGTCATGACCAAGGTGATTCAGCGCTGAAAGAGGTCGCTGAACTGTTGAGAAATAACAGTCGAGACACCGACATCGTCGCGCGAGTAGGCGGCGAGGAGTTCGCGATCTTGATGCCCGAAACCAATTTAGCAGAAGCGTTTGAGGCGATGTATCGATTGAAAGAAGTGATAACCAAAGGGACTACATTGAACCTGACCGTGAGCAGTGGTGTGTCTGAAATACAGGCGCAAGCCGAAGCGACCTATCGCAGTGCAGATAAGGCACTTTACCGCGCTAAAGGTAACGGGCGAAATAGAGTGTGTAGCTCTAGCCCAGGCTGTGCTACTCCAATTGCCCTTGGTTAGATGTAGGCCGTGCTTGGTTAATCAATCGAGCGAAGCCTAAGCCGAGATTGAGCGTTGGTAAATCTTCGGCGTAAGGCCAGACACACGCTTAAATGCACGAGAAAAATGAGAGATGTTGGTGTAACCGAGCTGGCTAGAAATGTAGGTCAGCGTGTGGCCTTCTTCCATCAATTCGCAAGCTACCGAAAACATCAGGTTCTCTTTGATTTTTCGATAAGTGGTGTTTTCGTTCTTGAGTTTGCGTTGGAACGTTCGCACCGAAAAGTTGAGTAGCTCAGCGGCTTCTTCAAGAGAGAGATCTTGTTCTTTCATGTACGGCTTTAGAAGCTCATAAACGCTATCGGTAAAGCTGGTATGCCACTCAATAAGTGTCGGTTTAGCACTGAGTTCTTTAGAGGTTAGGCGAATTGGGAGTTGTAATATTTCTTCAGGAATAAGTACAGCCGTCGACGATTGATCAACAAACAGTTGGCAGCTACTTGGCACCAGTGTTTTGACGACATCGATGTCATGTCCTTGCAGACGCACCTTATTAGGTAACCATGGCGATTGGGATAAAATAGTTATTAATTCAATGATATACGTAATAGCAAAAGCTTCTCCCCATTGAAACATAGGGGAATTGTCTTCCGGGGCAGTACGGCAAAACCAGCTCTGACCGTGTTCTTGAATAAACTCGACTTTGCTGCCTGGGGAGTCGTAGGCAAAGATTGAATTGATCTGTTTTAGTGCATCACCAATGGTTTCGAATTCGGTAAATTGATGCAAGACATTTGGGATGATTCGACGTCGAAATGCGAGTCCAAGAATATCGGTGAACCGAGATACGCCGAGTTGTGCCGATGTAAGATAAATCAAACGCTTAATGGATTCCGATGGCACAAAATCACTTTCTGATTCGATAAGGTCGGGTGGTAAACCGGAATCTTTCAGCAACAGATGTAAATCAAGACCATAGTCAGAAAAAACCTGAACCAGAATTTTAGCGTAGTTCGTTTGAATTACCGGGACTTGGTAGTGACTAGAGGTCATTGGAATACAATCCTGTATATATTGTTGCATTATTAGACGTGCATATCATTTGCAACGTTTTGTTTACTAAATCTAACCCTATTTACTTGAGTTTTCCATCGCTGGGTTTATTTTTAAAGTATTAATTTTGTTGATGTTAGTTATCTAGAAGGGAGTCCCATGTCAGAAGTCAAAGGGAATAAGCAAGAAGCCAATGAAGAAGTTGGCCAGCAAGAAAATGGAAAAGACAAAGTAAGAAAGGTCACAAACTACCTATTGTTGTTTGTTGCATTCATGTTGATCTTCAGTGTCATTTCAGACCGAATCATCCCTATTACTGATAATGCTCGTGTAAAAGGTTATATCGTTCCAATCAAGCCAGAGGTGTCGGGTAAAGTACTCGATATACTGGTTCAACCTAACCAACTGGTTAATCAAGGCGACAAGTTAGCCATTTTAGATGAGTCTGATTACAAAATTGCAGTACAACAAGCCGAGCAAAATTTAGAGATTGCAGGCCAAAATGTCGGTGCTCAAACCGCGAGCATTGCTTCAGCTCAAGCGAAACTCACTTCAGCGATTGTTGAAAGACAAAACACCAAACTGCAAGCCAAGCGTGTTTTAGAGATGGCAGACAAAGGTGTGGTTTCTAAATCAGATGCAGATAAAGCGCGAGCATCATTAGCGACCTCTCGAGCAGCTGTTGTGAATGCAGAGGCTGATCTTGAAGGTGCGAAGCAACAAATGGGCAAAGAAGGCCAAGAAAATAGCCAAGTGAAAGCGGCGTTGCTGGCACTTGAACAAGCTCAATTGAACCTAGAGCGCACCGTGATTACCGCGCCGACACAAGGTGGTGTTTCTAACTTTAGCCTGTCTGAAGGGTTTTATGCATCGGCAGGGCAAGCAATCATGACCTTTGTTTCAACCGAAGATATTTGGATTGAAGCTTATTATCGAGAGAACAGCCTAGGTAATGTAACGGTCGGTGATGAAGTTGAAGTGGCGTTAGATTTCGCACCGGGCAAAGTGGTTAAAGGGCGCGTAAGTAGTATCGATTGGGGTGTTGATTGGGGGCAAAATGACCAAGCAGGTAAGCTTGCTCAAGCTAGCCAACAAACGGGTTGGTTGCGCCAAACACAGATGCTTCCTATCACCATTGAATTTGATAATGAAGAAGTGACAGGCATGCTCCGAGTGGGTGGCCAAGCGGATGTGATTGTTTATAGCGGTGACAACTTTGTGTTCAACGCGATAGGCAAAGTATGGATTCGTCTGATTAGCGTATTGTCTTATGTCCGATAAGCCGATTCCTGACCAACAAACACAGCAACGGATCCTGCGATTTACGGTCGGGGTCACGTTGGCTGTTTTCTTGGCGGCGTGGATAAACTGGCCGCTTGCGTTTGTGGCGCCAGTGTTCACAGCTAAGTTCTTAATTGATAAACCAAATCTCCATAAAGAAACGGTCTACGAATTGCTCTTGGCCGTTGTGGTGACAATGGGGTTAGGTTTATTACTGTCGCGAGGAATTACCCATTATCCAATCCCATTGCTGATTTTAGTGGGGTTAATGATGCTGTGGGGTTACTACTTGTTTGTCGACCCAAAATGGAACCTGTTTGCCACCATACTGTTGATTGCGGTTTTGATGTTGCCATTCATGGCGATTGATAACCCCGGCGTGTCAGTAATGCTGGCCTCTGGCTTAGCGACCTCTGGTGTGGTTTCAGTCATGCTTTTTGCGTTAGTGCATGTATTTTTCCCTGAGCCAAAATCGGCGTTCTCAGGCTTCGCTGCTGCGCCACTCGAAAAGAAACAGCGTTGGTATGCGGCCTTTAGGGCGATGATTATCTCCTATCCTGTGGTGTGTTTTTTCTTTATTTTTCAAATATCTGAAGCTTTACTGACAATGATGTTCATTGCGTTGTTATCGTTGATGATTACGTCAGAGAAGTCGATAAAGTTGAGCGCTTTTTTGGTGATAAGTAACGGTATCGGGGGATTGCTGGCGATTGCTGCTTTTTCAATTCTTTCTATAGTACCCAACATTGTCTTCTATTCTTTGTTTATAGGACTTATTGCCATTCTTATGGCTACCAAGATCTACACGGTTCCCGAAAAAGCACATATTTTCGCCACTGCATTTAGTACGTTGCTCGTACTGGTTGGTAGCACGTTGATGAGCTCCGGTGACATCGATAGCAACACTCTTATACGCATATTCCAATTAGTGTTAATTGGCATATATATGATTTTGGCTTCTCTATTCCTAGAAACACGGAATTGGAAGTTTCTACAAAATCAGCCTTAATTTTGTCTAACAAGGACGTCTCATGAAGTTAACCGATGATTTTTCAAAACAGGCGATAGACGCTGCCATCAAGATCGCAGCGATTGCCATGCTCGTGTATTGGTGTTTTTCGATTTTGCGCCCATTCATTCTTCTGGTGATATGGGGTGCGATCATTGCGACTGCGTTGTATCCAGTGGCGGTCGCAATTTCAAATAAAACCGGGATGTCGAAAGGTAAAGCCAGTGCATTGCTGAGCTTTATTGGTGTGATTCTTCTATTTATTCCTTTGGCGGCGCTTTCTTCTGGTATCTACACCAGCGCGACTGACCTGATGACAGGGCTTCAAGATGGCACATTGTCATTGCCTAAACCGAAAGAGTCCTTACAAGATATTCCATTCATAGGTGAGAAGGTTTATTCAACCTTGGTTGCCGCCTCCAACAATATTGAAGGCACTTTCATAAAGTATGCGGATGAACTTAAACAGTTTGCGACGAAAGCGGCTTCTGTTCTTGGCTCGTTAGGTGGCGGCTTTATTCAGTTCATCATCTCTACCATCATTGCGGGTGCATTCATGAGTAATGCCGATAAATGCAAAACCGGCGTGACTCACTTAGTGGCGCGTTTAACGGGCGGTAAAGGTGAAGAGTTGGTAGAGCTCTCTAAATCGACCGTGCGAAGCGTTGTGCAAGGTGTGATTGGTGTGGCTGTGATTCAATCCATGATGTCGGCAATCGGTTTGGTGATTGCAGGCGTTCCAGCAGCTGCGTTTTGGGCGCTAGCTGTGCTGCTCATTGCGATAATCCAACTTCCACCGATTCTCGCTCTATTACCGGCGATTATCTACATGTTCAGCGTTGAATCGACACTGGCGGCGAGCTTGTTCTTAGTGTGGTGTATTTTGGTGAGCGGCAGTGACGCTATCTTAAAGCCAGTATTGCTGAGCCGTGGCTCTCACATTCCAATGTTGGTAATTCTATTGGGTGCACTGGGCGGAATGGCGATGTCAGGCATCGTCGGTCTGTTTGTCGGTGCTGTGATACTGAGTTTAAGCTATGAGCTGATGATGGCGTGGCTTGGACTTGAAGAGAAAAACCAACAAGAAACTGAGAAAAAACCTGCAGAGGTCGAGGGAAAATAGATGAAGCCAGTCTCTAAAGACGACAACTTCTACTTCTTATTCTATGCACTGTTGGTGTTGTTTCTTGGTTGCGCGGTGATGCAGCAGTTTTATCCGCAAGGCCAGAAAACAATCCTATTTCTTATCATTATTACGTTGGCGAGTTCAATTGCCGGTATTCATAAAGAGCGAGCCTTGTATCGCTCTTGGTATGGGCTTTTATTGATTACGGCGCTCGTGTCTGGCGTGTTTTCATTTTTGGAAGGCTATAACCTGTCGATAGTGACGCTATCGGCGTTGGCTGTGTTCTTGTTTTCACACATTTACTCGGCGTTGAAGCAGGTGATGAAAGCCAAAACGGTGACACCCAATCACATCATCGGCTCCATCTGTATTTACTTGTTGCTAGGGTTTGCTTGGTCGACCATCTACTTGTTAATTTTAGAGATATTTCCTAATGCCTTTAACGGGTTAGAAGAGCAAGTCTGGCTGACGAACTTGTTTAATGCGATGTACTTTAGCTTTATCACCTTGACTACGGTTGGTTACGGCGACATATCACCAGCTCTGCCTATTGCTCAATTCTTTGTGTTTATGGAATCCATTATCGGCAGCTTTTACTTAGCTATCATGGTGGCGAGTTTGGTGAGCATTCGACTTGCACAGTCTCAGTCCCAATAGAGCATTTACAAATAATAGAGCACATACAAACAAGCCCGGCAATCGCCGGGCTTGTTCTATTTTATGAGCTCAAAAGTCTCTTTAAGTTTGAACTCTGTGTGGGCGATGAACCTTAAGCTTCAGTGCCTTGAATCTTCTCTAATTCAGCGATAGTTGTTTGCGATACAAGCTGACCATCCATGTAATAGGTAACGTTTTGACCGTCTTTGATGCCCGTTAGAGTCGCTGTTTCACCAGATGTATAGACGATGTCCATTTGAATCGTGTTTTCGTCGATCTTAATCATCTCACCCGTTTCAATGGTGCGATTGTTAGAAATTGGGCCGACAGGGGCTTCTTTCAGGCTTGGGTCCAGCTCATCGTTCACTTTGAAGTGCGTGTCTGTTTTTGTATCAAATACGTGTGGTGAACCGCTGATAGGGTTTTTACCTGTCCAGAATTCAAGTGAGTTGAATACCACATAGTCTGCTGCGGTAGTAATACCGTATACAGGCGCTAATAAGAAGTTTACACCTGCACGGGCATAGCGGTTATCGACAACTTCAACGTTAAATTTCATCACTTTCCCTGTTACGGCGTTGCTGCCGATACAACCAGTTAGCGCAGAAGCCAAAACCGTTAGTCCTACAATTTTAAGTGCAATCTTTTTCATTTTAGTACCTGTATAAGTTAGAAGTCTGTTTCGTTGGAACAGGTGTAGTATGGTTTTTATTCGATGGTCAGTTTTACCATTTAGCGCCACTGACAATATAAAATGTCCTCGGGTTTTTGCCATAAAGCTAGGTATAAAACTGGGCACAAAAAAAGCGCGACCTAATAGGGCGCGCTTTTGGGTATTTGGATAAGTCGTAATGAAAACAACGACTCCAATATAGAATTACTTCATCACATAAGAATAGGCCGATACGACAAGCCAACGGAAAAATCGAAATAAAAGGGTCGAGGCTCTAAAGGCAAACTTAGCGACTGATACCATTGCTTCTGCACCAATACTCACGCACTTATGCAAATCGGATTCTTTGTATTCTGAATAGGTCATGTGTTTTCTCACTTCTGGCTGTTATCTTTCATATGTAAGTAACGACTCCTGTCTGGCGATATACCCTGAGCGCGTAATGTACGAACTTTCCCCGAATGAGATTTACCATTTCATGCCAAGTAGTGTGAAAACTAGTCAAAAGATAACGAGTTGAGAGAAATTAAGTACGTACCTAGGTGTAACTGAGCAAGTTACCGAAAAAGCGAGGGTAATAGTGGTATGATCCCGGGCTCAGCACCATAAGTGATAAAGAATAGGAAACCAAATGACTCACCTTACCGAACAGCAAGAAGCCGCAATGGCGACGTTTAAAGAAAACTTACACCTGCCAAATGGTGGTTTTCATAAACTGATTATCGAGCTAAGTAAGGAATATCAACTGCCTTTCCAAAAGGTGCGTGCGGTTTTAAAGAAAGCTCAAAAAGATGTGGAACGACAGATACGAGAAGACTTTATCAACGTTGATGACACAGTACTGAGCCAAGCGAACTGGATAAATATCATTAAGTCGAAACTTGTTGAGTTAGCGGAAGAAAACCAAACGGTTATGGATAAGCTGCAACAAAACCTGAAGTATCAAAAAGTGTTGTCGGCAACCGAGGGTTCAATCGCAAGTGAAGACGAACGTGACGAGTTGATTGAAGAGTTGATTCAAGCTTATGAGAAAGAGGTATTCAAACCTTTACTGGCGATGCTGCATACAACAAAGCTGTATTGGAAGTTAATGCTGGTGGATGAGACATGTAAGATGAATGAAGAGAATCGTGAGAAATTCAGTGATTACCCTCAACACATGCAAGCTGCAGAACACTTATATACTCTTGATCAGAAGTTAAGGTCGATGCCGTTAACTTATTAGTCCATGAATGCACTGATAATGACTCAATGGTGATTTAGAGTTTGATATAAGTTGGTTTCAATAGAAGTACGATAACCTAGCTAGCGTTAGCCGCGTGTGAAATGCAAAAAGGGCTAGGTTTCAGATCTGTTTTACTTCTACTCTATTTTGTTCTGCTAGAGCGAATTGAGGGTGACATCTTTTACATCTTTGGGACTAGATGGTGTTTCTTTTGTAGCCTTTGGGAAATGCTATAGGAGTGTGAAATGTCCTAGGGTGTTTCCGTTGCCTGAAACGATAGTTCCGATGCTTTCTCGTTCATTAAATTCAAAGTCGATGAGATAGCTGTGATGTTGTAGCTTGGGCAATATGTGGCGGTGGAGTATATCGCTATTGAGCTGTCGAATCTCGGTGACCCATGAAATCTCTTCTTTGTGTAAATCTATTTTAATCTTGAGCATTTATTACCTTTTAGTTTATTGACTGTTTTTTCGCGTGATAGTTGGTACCAATGGGTTTGTCGTGTTGTTCTGCGTGACATAACTGTGCCTTGTGTTTATTACATTTGTATTTAAGTGCTCGATCTATTCTGACTTCGCTGACAAAAGAGCAAATGACGATAGATCGGTAGTAGGATCGAATTTAAAAGCTATTGAATGACTATCTGGGTGAAAGCTGACGCAGAGATGGTGTAACGAGGGAATCGAGAACTGTCTATGTGGAACTTGGACTTACTTTAGCATTAACAGCTCTATAGATTAGAGCCAGGTGGCGAACTATACGCCTAGTTTTCAAAATTACAACCCTATTTTCAATTAAATTCAAAAATATTTTTGGGTGATTTACCATCGGTTACTGAAGGTTAAATGAGCGAAGGTCAGGGATTTGACCATGATATCTGACTGAGTCTTGGCTTTTCAGCTGTTCGTATTCGTTGTCATTAGTGGGTTTAATTGATCAGCTAATTTGGTGATGATTAAGTCTCTGTTGTATATGATCTTTACATTGTAAATTACAATCCATGATTTTGGGGTTCAGCGTTGTAATTACAGGGTTTTTGGGTGCTTTCCCCATCTGTTTTTTTCTTCAGGTTGATGAGTATTTTCCTCTTCGCGTCTTTTTGATATTTCTGATTCCTAATACCTCTCCTGACTACGCAAAATATGAATACTCACTTTTACATTTCTGAATAATAAAGTTGTTGTATCGCCAATTTAGTGCAAATATAATTGATAATAGTTCTCACTTGCGTTACAAGTTTGTTGTCAATCCAATGACAGACTTTAAATTATCGTTATTTAGCAGTTGTGTACGCCCCATGCTCGTCTATGAGTAATGTGACTTTCATTGTCATGAGTGGTGGTTTGTATCAATGGCAAAGGAAGAAACATGAAGAAAACAATCAATTCAGTTCGCCAGTTATTGAGCGGGCTTGCCATCGTTCTAGCATCATCATTCATGATGACCGCGCATGCGGAAACCGTCACCATTGAGCATGTGAAAGGCACAGCGCAGTTTACTGAAGTACCACAGCGAGTGGTGGTTCTAGGTCACGGTAGCTTAGACGTGCTCGATAAAATTGGTGTACAGCCAGTTGGCGCGCCTCATAGCTTGCTGCCTGATTACCTAGCTTCGTACAAAGATACGACGGCAAATACAGGCTCTTTAAGCGAACCTGATTTTGAAGCTATCTACATGTTGAAGCCTGACATCATCATCGCGGAAAACCGCATGCTTAAGGTTTACGACAAACTGGCACAAATTGCTCCTACTGTCATGTTTTCTATTGAAGGCGACAAGTACTGGGCTGATGCTCAGCAAAACTGGCGTGTGCTAGGCGACATCTTTGGTAAGCAAGCTGAAGTCGAAGCGATCATTAAAGAGACTCAAGCTTCTATCACAGCGGTAAACGACAAAGTAGCGTCTGACGAAACTTCAGCAATGATGCTAATGAACAACGGTAACAACATTGCGATGTTCAACAAAGGCAGCCGTTTCTCAATCATCTTTGATGACTTTGGTTTCGTGGAATCAAAGAGTGCAACCGTGGCTCCGATTAAAGGAACACACGGCAACCTAATCTCTTTTGAATACATAGCTGATGCAAAACCTGAAGTGCTTTACGTGCTTGACCGCGAAAAAGCGATTGGTAAATCAGAAGGACGCGCACAACAACTGTTTGATAACCCACTGGTTGCGGCAACACCTGCAGCGCAGCACGGCAATATCGTTTACCTTGATTCAAGTGCTTGGTATTTGGCTGGTGGCGGTGTGACAGCGATTCATAGAATGCTTAGTGACATTGAACGTACGATTCAATAGTTACTAACCATCAGATTTTCGGGCTTATAAGAGTGTTCTTATAAGCCCTTTTTCACTTTTTTATACGGGCTACCCGAGACCTATCTTTAGTATTATTCCTATGTTGAAACCCATTGCAGCTGCTGTATTTCTTGTTGTGTTATGCGTTGCGTCATTGATGATTGGAGTCGCTGAAATCAGTTTTAGTGACTTCTTCAATGGCAACCAACACGCCAATTCTATTTATATTGTTAGTCGGATTCCTCGACTATTCGCGATCGTGCTTGCCGGAGCGGGATTGAGTGTTTCTGGCTTGATCATGCAGCAAATCGTACAGAACAAGTTTGCCGCGCCTTCGACGATGGGCACCATTGACTGTGCGATGTTGGGTTACATTGTCGGCATTCTAGTGCTAGGCAATGCTGCGCAATGGAGCTACTTAGGCTTTATCTTCGCGTTTGCAGTGTTTGGCACCATGCTATTGGTTCGCTTCCTACAACACCTCAAGTTTAAGAACGCGGTATTGGTGCCTTTGATTGGCATTATGTATGGCAACGTTGTTTCGTCTCTAACAACCTTTATTGCTTATAAGTACGACTTAGTACAAACCATGTCGGCATGGACTATGGCGAACTTTGCGAGCGTGTTGCAGGGCAGCTATGAAATCCTTTATCTCGCGGTGCCTGCTTGTGTATTAGCTTACTATTTCGCGAGCCAGTTCAGTGCGGCGAGCATCGGTGAGAGCTTCGCGAAAAACATCGGTTTGAATTATCAGAAGATCGTCTTCATTGGTGTTGCGTTAGTGGCTATCAGTGCCTCCTCTGTGGTGATGATCGTTGGTGTTATCCCATTCCTTGGCCTTATCGTGCCGAATATCGTGTCGCTGATGATGGGCGATAACATGAAGAAGATTCTGCCTTGGACTGCCTACTGGGGGGTGATCTTGGTGTTGGCTTGTGACCTGCTAGCTCGAATCGTCATCTTCCCTTATGAGATTCCAATCTCGATGGTAATCAGCATCTTTGGTGGCATGATTTTTATTTACCTAATCATGAGAGACAAGTCGAATGCGTGATTCAGTAAAAATTGCGATTCTGGCTATCGCGTCTTTGGGTATGACAGCGCTATTCATCGGGCAGGGGCTGACGTGGGATAACTACGAGTTCTTCTTGTCTCTGCGACTACCTAAACTACTGTCAATTGTGTTGGCGGCGGTGGCGATTTCTGCATCGTCATTGGTGTTCCAAACCATTACTAATAATCGAATTTTAACCCCATCCATCTTGGGCTTTGATAGCTTGTATATGCTGGTTCAAACGGTACTTCTGTTTGTGTTTGGCAGTACCAGTTTCTGGGTGATTGATTCAATCGCAAACTTTTCGATGTCTGTAACTGTGATGATCTTGTTCTCGTTTGCTTTGTTCCATTTCTACTTTAAGAGCAAGCGAAATAACGTTTTCACACTGCTTTTAATAGGCATCGTGTGTGGCAGCGTATTCTCGAGCTTAGCGAACTTCCTTGCGATGTTGATTGATCCCAATGAATTCGCGGTGCTGCAGAATGTGATGTTCGCAAGCTTCAATAATGTGAAAGGCGAACTGGTTTACCTCAGCCTTATTCCATTAGGTTTGAGCTTGCTTGGCCTTTGGTTGTTAGCGCCTAAGCTTGATGTACTTTGGCTTGGTGTTGATAACGCGACAAGCCTGGGTGTGAACACCAAGCGATTGACTCAGATTACCTTGGTGATTGTGTCAGTGATGGTCGCGGTGTCTACGGCTCTGGTTGGCCCTGTGCTGTTCTTTGGCTTGATCACCGTAAGCTTAGCTCGCC
Organism: Vibrio sp. 10N.261.54.A5; assembly: GCF_041471145.1. Classification (NCBI taxonomy): domain Bacteria; kingdom Pseudomonadati; phylum Pseudomonadota; class Gammaproteobacteria; order Vibrionales; family Vibrionaceae; genus Vibrio; species Vibrio sp. 10N.261.54.A5. Next base: position 51,485 of record NZ_JBFRNU010000036.1, read on the forward strand.
AGATATTCCGATCTTATCAGCATCGTGTGCTTATCATCGCAAGCAGCTTACTAGCGATCGTGCTATTGGTTTCTGGCCAATGGTTTATCGAAAAAGTGATGGCGTTTGAAACCACTGTGAGTGTGATTATTAACTTGGTCGGCGGTTTGTATTTTATGTTCTTGTTGTTACGCACCAGAATTCAGTAAAGGTAGTAAGTAGTGATTAAATTAACAGGTTTAAGTAAGAAGTATGGCAAGTCACTCGTGGTTGATGATGCCAGTGCTATGTTCCCGAAAGGCGAAGTGACTTCTATCATTGGCCCAAATGGTGCGGGTAAAAGTACACTGCTTTCAATGGCGAGCCGCTTAACAGACAGCGACGCGGGTGAAGTGGTCATTGGCGATAAGTTACTGGCTGAGTGGGATACCAAAGAGCTAGCGAAGCACCTTGCCGTGTTAAGACAATCAAATAACATCAACATGCGATTTACGATTCGTGAATTGGTCTGTTTTGGTCGTTTCCCACACTCTCAAGGTCGCTTGAAAGACGAAGATCATAAGATCGTCGATACAGCACTAGAACACCTTGGCATTATTGACATCCAAAACAAATACCTTGATGAGTTGAGTGGCGGTCAGCGTCAAATGGCGTTTATCGCGATGGTTGTGGCGCAAGATACGGATTATGTGTTCTTAGATGAGCCACTGAACAATCTTGATATTAAACACTCGGTCGAAATTATGCAGACGTTGCGTCGTTTAGCGCATGAGTTCAATAAAGCGGTCGTTATCGTGATTCATGACATCAACTTCGCTTCTTGTTACTCAGATAACATTGTTGCGATGAAGAAAGGCAAAGTGGTTAAGTCGGGTAAGGTTTCGGAAGTGGTTGAAAAATCAGTGATGGAGTCTATCTACGAGATCCCATTTGAGATTCGTGAGTTCGACGGTGTTCGAATCTGTATGTATTACTCAGGTCGTTAGGCTACTGAATAATCAAAGCTGTTTGTTTTCTAACTGTTCAATAAAAGAGCTCCCCTATGAGGAGCTCTTTTCGTTTCTCGTTGTAGGCGCTTTGTAGGTTTGTTTAGTTTTAGAAAACTCAATGAGTTGATCTATGTACATAGAGTCTGCGGAGTCAGATGTACGTATAACTGACTACAAATTATGAATTAAGTGTGCTGTTAATCAGTTATTAGCTCATATTCAAGCTTGGTAAGAATTGCAGGGGCGAGTGATTCTAAATCGACCGTCGTATACCCATAAAAGTTTGGCTTGATTTCACTACGTAGTTTAGTTAGAGAATCTTTTGTATTCTCTTCCATCATCAATTTGTCATTAAAATCAGCGAGTAACTTGAGTTGTTGCGCAGAGAGAGGGGATAGGTATTCGCTGTAACCACCGACAGAGCTGTATAACAGTTCATAGCGACCACCTTCTGCTTCTTCAATGTAATAATTCCCTGAACGCGCAATATTGGATATGGCAGCATGTTCTGTTGTCGAGTTAACGAAGTTGGTTTCCAAATAAGTGGCGCTGCCTGCGTGGTAGTTCACATCAGCGACAAACCCCGGTTTAGGGAAAATGAGAAAAGCATCTATTGTGTCGTTGGATGTTATTGCAGAAAGAATAAACTTACTGTCTTTGTAGTATTTTATCTGTACCTCACCATTCGACATCTTGGTATAAACCGGAGAGCCAAATGTCTCTTCTAAAATGCCACTGGAAGCACGAATATAGACTTTAGAAAGACGCTCGTTAGATGGAGCATCTGAAAAGTTAGAAATTAGGAGATCCCAACCTTTGCTTCCCATATCAATAGCATCGTTGAACTGACCACCTGCGATGATCAGCGCAATGATGGCAAGGATAGAGTTTGGTGTCTTCTCTCTCATTATTTCAAGAAAATCTTTTTGATCTTCATTGGGAGCTTGTTGAGTTAAAGACATGTCTTCTTCTAGTGCTGCTTTATCAACAGATGAAGGTAGAGCTTGTTCTGACATGATAAAACCTTATTCAGCAACAATTTGAGGTGCTCGTGCAACCACACGGGTACATAAATATTCTTCGACATCTTTTTCTACAGAAACGCTTTCTGTTACCCAGGTAAACTTCATTAGCTGGTTGGTTAGTTGTTTTGTGGTCGATTTAGCGGTTACGGTTGTAGTTACAACATTGTCTTTACGATCGGCTGTTACAATCTTCTTTTTCTCCGAGGTTCGATTTGTATCGAGCTCTTTTTGCACCATGGCTTCGAGAGACGCAGCTAGTGATGCTCTCGCCTCCATTGAAGCGATGTCCATATCAAGCGTCATATCTCCCATACTTTCAACGCAAGCAACACCCGCGATTAAGCCTTCAGGCAAATCAGATTGTGGGTTCATGCGCCAACTAGGAAATTCGGAGTTAGCGGCTGCTTGAAATGACAATGTAGTAATTGCAGCGATAATTAGAGTCTTTTTCATGTTTTATCCTTAAATCATATTCTTTTCGTAATTAACTTCTGCTTTACTTACTTTTTTCAAGTAGTTACGAGTTTCCGCAGCAGAATGCTTTTGTTGGATAGTTTGGAATACTTGTTGTGGTTGAAGCTGGTTAATATTCTTGATTGCAACTGAGCGTTTGCCACCGAAAATATGATAGATTGGCCCCATGCCTCCGTTGTAAGCCGCTGTTATGCAGTACTTTAAGCTCTCTTCATTGGTAACGCCTTTGAAGTAGCGAGATCGCAGTAAGTGCAAATAAGCGGTACCGACCTCAATATTTTTTTCGGGGTCGAATAAGTATTCTTTATTCAGTAACTGTTGTTCACCAAATAGGAAGTTTGTCGCATCTAGTCCTGCGGAACTTGGGACAATTTGCATCAGGCCAAAGGCAGGAACATGTGAGGTTGCTGTAGGATCGAAAGCGCTTTCTGTTTTGATGATAGACAGTATAAATTCAGGCTCAAGTTTGTATTTTTCTGCGTAAACTTCAACGGTATCAAAAAAGCGTTGTTCTTTACGATTAAGCCAACTTGGCGGAAAAGAAATAACGGCTTTGAGAACGGTATTGCCTTTACTGTCTTTGGCTTTGGTCACGGCCACATTTTCAAGAGCTTTGTCTAACTCTTGAGCCTGAACCTTTGGTGTTTCGGAAACGGGTAAGAATGTCTTATCACTGAGTTTCTCAACATTTGTTGCTTCAATCAGTTCAGAGGTATAAGCATCGGCTTGTTGGGCTTCGCCAATGGTCAGCTGAGATGTACGCACGATCTCTTCTTTGAGTTCTTCTACTGAGGTTGTTTCACCTGTAATAGTGGTGACTTGAATCGTATTTTTCTCGAAGTTAACTTCACGCTTTATTTGTAGAGAGGGGCTGTAGCTGACCCACTTAAATTGGTCGCTAAAGGTAGGATTATCCCAAGATTCTGAAACTTTGGTTTTAAACTTATCAAACTCTTGTTGAGCTTGTGCCACATATTGATCGAATTCGCAGTTCTTTTGTACTTTGTAAAGATCAAATTGGGCTTCACTGCAGAGTTTGTATTTTTCAAACTCATCTTTCGCTTCAAAAGGTTGATTGACAAAATGTTCGACGCTAGGGCAACTTTGTTCGGTAATTGAAAGTTCACACGCTTGCTGCAGCGTATCTGCAGACGCCCATCCACTAGAGATAAGTATCGCTAAAGGGGATAGCTGGCAAATTATTTTCTTCATATCTGTTCCTTGACCGAGGGGTTAACCTTTCTCTATCGAGAGTCGTTCCATGACAAAATCACAGTGCTCGAAATAGTTCAGGATCAACCCAAACCCTGGAGTGTCTGTTGATAAACGCGATTCATCCAATCGCTCAAATCGAGAGGTGTCTATTTTTGTAGGGCAGAGCAATGCGATATTGGTATCGTATGTCTCTTGTCCGTTGTTGAGCAGCGCTTCGATTCCGTCATACTGATTTCTATCTGGAAACTCGATAGAGGCGCCATCTGTGACTTGATGGTTTTCAACTAACACGCCGGTACTGCCATCTTCATAAACTTGAAACAAAGAGAGGTAACCCGCTTGATTTGAGTGGAGTTGAATAAAGTAATGGTCGCCAGCATTGAGTCGTCGCTTGGATGATTGAATATCTATACTTTCATCTGAATAGTTGAAAAATAGGTGGTTATACTTTGTTTCGGGTAGTATTAACTGGCCACTACTGCTAGAGAGCATCCAGCCCCCAGCAAACCGCTCGATATCTATATGCGGTAGGCATTGGTGTTGTTCCACCCAATTTTTTAGCATGGTCGTTGTTGACCAGTATGGGTGTAATTCACGGTGACATTGTGATTTCTTTAACCAAGCAGAGAGCTTTTGTGCAAATGACTCGGGGTCATATTGGACTTGAACATAAAACTGGTTTTGCGATTTTTCACTGTTGATAATGGTGACGTTGTTTCGGAAAACTACATTGGATATGGATTCTTTATGAGAAGCCGCAGATGTTTTCAACTCGCCATTTTCGAAGGTTTTAGTACTAGTGATCTTACTGACTATTTGGTTTTCAACACCTTTAGCCAGATCATGATAAGCCGCGTCTTTGGCTTGTTGGTAAGTGTTGCCTTTGCCGAACCCATAGCTCAAAGTTGAGTCCAATGGTACTTCCCCGTACCAAGACGGGGAAGCGAAAGCACAAGCACTCGACAGTGAGATGATTAGCGCTAGGATTTTCATTAGTCTTCCGGTTGTGGTACAGGAGCTGAACGAAGGCTCCAACTATCATAAGGTTCACCTTTTGAATCATATCTTACAATAGAGATCATTTGTCCAGATTGGGCTGCACTTATCAAATCGTCGCCCCTAGCAATCCCATAATTAAGCGCAGAAGCGTTTTTTAGTACTTCTTTGAATCCATCAGCGTTGGCAGCTAATTCATTGTTTTTGAGGGTTCCACTCATTACTTGACCGCCGGCAGAGCCACCACTACTGTACCCGTTTGCTGTTTGAATACTCCATATTTGGCGGCCATCCGCCCCAACAGATGGTCCATCTACATACCAACTGCGACCCTTACTATCAGAGTAATGTCCTGATATCAGTTGATTTGCACTTGCAAAAGCAACTGATTTTATTGAACTCATATTTTTGAATATCAGGTTGCCATTTTTATCTGCTGCGAATTCTGCGCTCATATCGAAAAATTGAGTTGTTCCTGTATCTTTGTTGGTTACCGGAACTCGCAGCATGGTGATTTGATTCCCTGCGCCTTGGAAGTGAGCTCCTTGGAACGCGATATCTAGATTCGAGTTTTCTACGTCTGCAGCGAAGGCTGTTGATGAGATTAGAAGAGCTGATGTTGCTAAAAGTGTTTTCTTAAACATGGATATAAGCCTTAATCAATGTTTCAAATAGGTTGTAAATTGAAATAGTTTTAAAAGTGGCATGATCTTAAAAGAGACCTGCTATTAAAGAGACATAGTCTGGTTACCGGTAATTGTTGGATGTTGACGTTTTAAATCCCCCATCTCAAAAGAGGCAGATTTCACTTTGTCGTAAACATCTTGATAAAGCGTATTCACATCTTTGTTTCCCTCGATCATTGACTTCATGAGGTAGTAGCTAAACAGGCGATGACCTTTTTCTTGGTACATATTGGAATACTCTTTATCGCGTCCCGCGGTGATCACGACCATACGTTCAGGATCAATGCTGACTTTTTTCGGTGCCAGTCTAGAAGCGGCAACCCCTTTGATGACTGATACACCATCAGTAGCTCCGCTGAAACAACTGTCTACCATAACGACTATCTTGCCTGCTTTGCTGCTAGACAGAGTTTTGTAGAGGTTATCGAGTTTGAAGAACTCATCGTCAGTTATGTAATCAGGGATCTTATCTTGTGGAAGAATGTAAGGATCATTATCGGGAATCGCAGGGATACCATGTCCACTGTAGTAGAAGTAAACCGTATCGCCTTCATCGACGTTGTCTAACATTAAACGTAACTTATCTTTAATCGCACCACTGGTTGCGTCACGGTCAATGAGTTCGTAGACGTGCCTTTCAGGAACCCCCAGAACTTTTGTCGCAACGTCAGACATAACTTCACCACTACTGCGCGCAAAGGCTACTTGATCTGAATTTGCGTAATCTTCGATAGATAGGTTGAAGAACCAGTTGGATGAGTTACTTTCCACAGGCACAAAGCCATTAAGTAGTTGCTTCAATTCATCAGAGGCAGTGTTGTCCGTTGCCGAGAGGCGTGAATCGACTTCAAACGCATCGATTAAGTTAGGGTTTTGCATCTCTAGCCCTGGAGTCTCGGCACTGCTTGGGCCACTGTTAATAACCACACTCAGAGCTTCGGGCTGATAATTACTTTTAGCCACATCCCCTGAGAACATTACGTCATTGTAGTTGCCTTTTATATTTACGAGCTCTAGTTGATTCTCGTCATAAGAGTAGGTGAGTGCGAGGTCAAGGTTATCGATATTGCTGAAGACATCACGCGCCTGCTCAAGAGGTACATTTAGAATAATGTCTCGCTGATAGTTTTGATTTGACGCTTTAAACAACAGGTGCATTTGCTGGTTTTCAGCATCATAACTCTTTGTTGTGACGACCGGCTTACCCATTACATCTCTAAAAGCCTTAGCAACGAGTCGAGTTTTTTGCACGCCCAAGTTGCCCTTTCGAGAGTCTGCCCCTTCTTGTAGGACTCGAATTTTGGCATTTCGAGCTTCTACTTGTTGACGGTATTTAAGTTGTATAGCGGCTATTTGTTGTTGTCGTTCTATTCGCAATTTTTCGACGCGTTGATCAAATTGAGTTTTGGTTTCAAATTGATCTTTGACGATTTCTGGCGCTTTGGGCAGATCAGGCTCTCGAACTGGTGGTGGAATGTCTGAGCTGCTCAATGTGGTGTGTTGTACTTCGTATAAAGAGGCGACAGCACCAACCAATGACATTGGGTCGTCAGATTGTATACATCCGATAGAACTCGTCATGTAATGTTGTTCGGTAGAGGACTCTTGTCCTGCAAATAGGTCAACATTATTGCTTGCTTTTTTTTGTCCGCCGCGAGTGATGACCTTGCCATTCAGCGAAATAGGAGCATCAACTTGCAGCTCACCGCCAAGCTGCCAAATATCAGGATTAGATGAACATACAGTTCCCTGTTTAGAGTGCGAAAATTCAAATTGATTGTCAGCGTTAGCAAAACTAAGAGTTGGTGCTAACGCAAATAGCATACCTGTGACAATTCTATTCCGTGTCATTAGATAAGTTTTCCATATGGCCGTAGTGTCAGATGAGCTCAAGACCATATAGTCTAGTTGAATATCACTCAATGGCGCATTAATCGTAATGGGATATAAGTCAATGTTTGTTTTGTTAAGTGTGAGTAAGTTTTAGTTAATTTGGAATGGGTGTTTATTAAATTTCTTCTGTTTGAGAGGCTTAGGAGTTAGGTGTTCTTACGTTTAGAACTCAATTGATTCGCTTTATTTATAGTTAGTGGTGTTCTCATGTTAAAAGTTGCTAGTCTTATCTTAATCGCTCTCGGTGTTTTTATTGGAATACAATATGGAGATGAGATAGTTAGTCCATTGGGTGGTGGTACTGAAACTGTTCTTAATACAATAGAAAACTTGAAAGGTTAAGGTGAGGTATGTCTATTTTCTCATTTAACGATTTTCTTGAGCGTCTCAGGGACTGCGAACGAATCATCATTCAAGCTCATGACTTTCCTGATCATGATGCGGTTGGCTCCGCTTTTGCTCTCGCTTATTTACTTAGAAAGAAGGGCTTTAAACCACTCATTACTTATCAAGGCTTTATTGATCGTGTTTCTTTACATAATTTGATTGGTTGGCTTGATATTCCCATAGTTAAGTCACATCGATTAGATTTAAAGCCCAATGACAAAATCATTGTGGTAGATGGCTGTATTGGTGAAAAAAATGTTACCGACTTACCGGGTATAGAAGTTGGGGTGATCGATCATCATCAGGTTGTAGCACCCAGTTTCGTTTGGTTTTCAGATATTCGACCTAACTATGGCGCAACAGCTTCCATTATGGTGGAGTACTTTAATCATTATGATATTCCAATTCCCGACCGCGTAGCGACGGCTCTACTTGTTGGATTGACGTTCGATACGGCAAATTTTACCCGCGCAATGAACAAAGCTGATATCAAAGCCCTACTTCAACTTCAAAACTGTGCTGATATGAATATGGTCAATCGTATTTGTCGAAATCAAATCGAATATCAAGAGTTGAAGTTATTTGATTTCATGTTTGAATCTATTAGGAAAGACGGAAATTGTGCATTTGGGAGCTTACCAGAAGGGTGTCCCAAAAATATGCTAGGAGTGCTTGGTGACTTTCTACTTACAGTTGATGAACTAGATATTGTGGTGTTGAGTGCCCGTAGTCATGAGAGAACATTTGTTTCATTGCGTTCTGAATGCCCCCAGAATGACATGGCTAAGGTGATAAAGAGATCGCTGAATGATACGGGTGTTGGTTTTGGTGGAGGACACTCGCATATGGCTGGTGGTGTTGTTAATCAAGTGTTTGACCATTCCAATGAACGGGTCTTTATTTATGATCTGATCCGCCCTCAATTGAATATATTGTGAACCAAAGTTTTTGCCTCTATCTGATTTGTACCTGGGATCGTCCGCCGAGTTTCTGACATCAGGCTAGACTCAAACCGTTAGTTTGACGTCACTCACAGATCTACTCTTCATTTTTGAAAATCAATTGCTTTTTTTCTGCTTAACCTCTGAAAACCGTTCTACACTAGGGTTATAACTGTTTGATTTGTATACGAGGTATCAATGAGTCGGAAACCTATAGTGTTAGTCGTGGATGACACCCCAAGTAACTTGGATGTGTTAACGGCAATACTCAAAGATACCTATCAAGTGAAAGTAGCGATTAACGGCACAATTGGTATCAAGATCGCGAAGATGGTGCCGCAGCCAGACCTTATCCTCCTTGATATCATGATGCCTGACATCGATGGTTACGAGGTGTGCCGCCAACTTAAAGCTCAGCCAAATACTGCGCATATCCCCATTATATTCGTTACCGCGAAGATTGGCCCTGAAGCCGAAGTAAAAGGGCTCTCCTTGGGGGCTGTCGATTACCTAACCAAGCCGATAACCCCTGCAATTGCACTCCAGCGTGTGAAAACGCATATCGCACTTTATGACCAACAACGCGCGTTGTTTAGTCAGGTAAAAGAGAAAACTCAAGAGATCAATCTCGGTAAGCTAGAAACACTGAACATACTGGGTAGAGCTGCTGAATTTAAAGACAATGAAACAGGCATGCACGTTAAGCGTATGAGTCACTACTGTGAAGTGCTAGCTAAAGCCTTGGGAATGACTGACGAAGATGCCGAGACGTTGCGTGATGCAGCACCAATGCATGATATTGGCAAGATCGGTATTCCTGATAGCGTATTACTCAAGCCGGGTAAATTGGACGCCGACGAGTGGACAATTATGCAAAAGCATGTCGAATATGGTGTTGATATACTTGGTAGGCAGAGTGATTCCAAACTGATGCGTATGGCTATTCAGGTGGCGCAATATCATCACGAAAAATGGGATGGCAGTGGTTATCCAAACCAGATAGCTGGTGAAGGTATCCCATTGGTTGGAAGAATTGCGGCTGTTGCTGATGTGTTTGATGCCCTGACCGCAGAGCGCCCTTATAAAAAAGCTTGGAGTATTGATGAGGCGCTGAACTTGTTTGAAGAACAGAAAGGCAAACATTTTGATCCAACTATCGTTGATGTGTTTTTTCTGAAGTTACCTGAGATTCTAGCAATTAAAGAGAAATTTAGAGATGAGTGATGGCTTGATGTTGTCGCTAAATCGTTTGGTTGTTTTTCTGGTCATTACACTTGTGGTGTGGTCGCTGCTAATGCGATCTACGAATGCTGCTGAGGTAACAGATACTGAGTTAAATCAGTGGTTGGGAAACCAACCTACGGTAACTTTTGTTGTCTTGGCCAACCATTATCCTTACTCATTCATCGATGATGATGGGCAGGTTTCTGGGATCATCAAAGATTGGACATTAGATCTTGAACAGCGTTTTGGTGTTCATGTTCGGTTTGTCACAGTTAACTCGCGTGTCGAGGCTAAAGCCGCGTTAGTCGACGGGCGAGGCGATGTATTTCCATTCCAACAGTTCGACCCAAGTGAAGGTGGCCGTTTTCTTGCGAGTGCTCCCTATATTCCTTATCAGGTCGCAGTGATTGTTCCCATCGACAACAAACTCGATGGAAACCTAGATCAAAATAATAAACGCCGTATTGCGATGGTTAACGAAAATATCGATTTGGAGCGAGCCGGTGTCAAATTGAGTTCTATTGAGCGAGTGAATTTTGATAACGTTATTGATGCAGTACGTGCGTTAGGGGCCGGGGATGTCGAAGGCATGGTCGGTGAACCTATCACCACTATGGATCTTGCGAAAAAGATTGGCGTTCATGATTTAGCGGTAAACTATGTTCTGGAGCATTGGAAAAGGTTTGAAGCATCAATGGTGATTCGAACCGATGAACCAGAACTGCTGACGCTAATCAACAAACAGATTGAAACCTTCGACGTTGATAACAAGAACCAGATTTTATCGAAGTGGCTAGACAGTTCCCCCTATCGAGTGCCGCTAAAAGGCGTGTTTGGCTTTGGTAACCCTCCGTATATTTACCCAGACAGCACCGCAGTCGGGCTACAGTACGACATTCTTCAGCGTGCACTGAATGACATGGGATATAAACTAGGTGACGTTGTCACACTTCCACCTAGCGCCGCTAAAAAAGCCATCGATAACAATAATTCTATAGCCTTTTTTTCTGGTGTTCAGTTTGATGATCCTAATGCGCACTTTTTAAGTGATAACGTTTTTAATGTTGAGTTTGTTCCTGTTTCACTAACTCGCCGCAAACTCCAACTTCAATCCCCAAAAGACCTATCATTAGGGGCGTTATTGTTCGACGAAACATCCACAATTAAAAACTCTGTTGAAGTTCTGAAGAGTAAGTTAGACATTGATCGTATTGAAGATTACGAAGATCTTGAATCAGCATTCTCGCAGTTGAGGGCTCAAAATGTTGACCTGCTAATGGTTGAACGAAGAGTGCTAGAGTGGTTTATCACCAACACTCGTTTTATTGAAATGGCAGAGCTAACGCTACATGACGAGTATAAAGTTGAGTATCCGATCTATGTGGACTTTAAGAGTGAAGAAATCAGAGATAGCTTCAATGCCGCAATTAAAAGGCTTAAACAGGAGGATGACGGCTTAAACCAAATTATCGAGATGCAGGTTCAGAGTGATTTAAGCCTAGTCCTTAAAAAAGCGAATATTATCGCGCAAATATCTGCGTATTTTATCGTCAACGACCGCTTTGAAGAGTTGACGGAAGTGTTTGAAATTTTCGACACGGACAGTTCTTTTCAGGTGATCACCGCACAAGCGGATAACAATAGTCGCCCGATCAAATCTTGGTACATAGGCAACCTAGTTGATCAATATGGAGAGAAGAAAAATACCTCTCACTTTTCATCAGTCACCAAGGTGGCGAATTATAGGACCAAGGGAGGGAGTATCAACTCTGGTTCGATGACTTTCTACTTTGATGTTAATTCGTTAGAGCGGAACTATGTTTATTTTCCATCTGTCGAACAATTTAGTTCATTCGGAGATGCGGCGAAACGCTATATTGCGGATGTTTATCAAGCGAGTAACTTGACTGGAGAGATCCTAAATCTAAGCCAAAAAGAGAGGGCGTGGATTAAAGATAATCCGGATGTACGTATAGGTATCGATCCGAATTCGTTACCTTATGAAGCGGTATCCAATACCGGTGAATACATCGGGATGATTGATGATTATCTAACGCTGATTGAACAAAAAACAGGGCTAAGTATTCAGCATGTTGACGTGGCGAATTGGTCTGAGACCCGAAGCTTGGTTGATCATTATGAAGTGGAACTGGTCTCAGCAGCTCAAGAGAATCGTTCGTTAGGAGATAACGTCAAAGCAGCTAAAAGCTTGTTTTCAAGTCGTTTGGCCATTGCATCGAGAAGAGACGTTAGTAGCTTGGTACTTGAAGAAGCTGATGGTTGGAAAATCGGTATATTGAAGAATGCGGCAAATACTAACGCGATTTTATATAAGTACCCGAACGTTGAGTGGGTAGAGGTAGAATCCACGGCCGATGGGCTCAACCGATTGGATGATAAAACCTTAGACGGCATGGTCGACACTGTTGATGTCCTCAATTACCTCATTGATTCATTTGGTCATCGAGAGATTGGAATTGTCGGACGACTTGATTTTTTCCTTTCACCCACCTTACATGTCATCAAATCTGAGCCTTTGCTTTATTCGATTGTGAATAAGGCGATTGAGAGTATTTCTGCTGAAGAACATCAAAAGATATCGGCGAAGTGGGCGGCGCCAAAAGCGATAGAAAGAGTTAATTATCAATTGGTTTACACCATTTCGGTGTTCTCTCTGGTGATCCTTCTTCTTATTATTTTCTGGAATCGTAAATTAACTAAGCAGATCAGTATTGCTAAGGAAGCAACCGAAGCTCTGGAAAAGGCGCAGAACCAACTCTACAACATGCTAAATAGCTCTCCAATTGCAGCCAGCGTGGTATTTGAAGAAGAGGTTCGTTACGCGAACGATACGGCAAAACGTTTGTTTGGCGTGGAAGATCAGGCGTTGTCTTCTATCGACGTTGCCGCTATCCATGACTCGCTGAGCGTTCGTGATGGCGTGCATGAAGAGCTCGACCTTAACGGTAAAGTTGAAAATAGGGAGTTAGTACTCAGAAAGTCTGATGGAACCCGATTTGTTAGTTTGGTCAGTTACTATCTTTTTGAGATTGATGGTGAAGTCGCCACACTATTTTGGGCATTCGATATTTCAGAAATGAAGCGCCTTAACGAACAATTGGAAGAAGAGAAACAGAGAGCCGATTTGGCGAGCCAAGCTAAATCGGAATTCTTAGCCAATATGAGCCATGAGATAAGAACCCCAATGAACGCCATTATTGGCTTGTCTTATCTGGCGATTGGCGAAATATCTAATCCTGTCGCTCGAAATTACATTGAGAAAGTGCACCGTTCTGGCCATTCGTTACTCGGTATCATCAATGACATCCTTGATTTCTCAAAGATAGAAGCTGGACAACTTGTTATTGATAACGTCCCGTTTGATCCCGTAACGACCTTTAAAGATGTGATTGAACTAATGGAGTCGAAAGCAGCTGAGAAACAACTCAATTTGTCGATGGTCATCGACCCAGAGTTAGACACGCCACTGCAAGGCGATCCCTTGAGGTTGTTCCAAGTCATACTCAACCTTGTGGGCAACGCGATTAAGTTTACGGAACAAGGCAGCGTAGCATTAACGGTGGAGCATGTTGACTCGAACGACAGCAGCCTAACCATGAGAGTGAGTGTGATGGATACCGGGATAGGCATTTCGGATGAGAACCGTCACAAGCTGTTTGAAGCCTTTAGCCAAGCGGATACCACAACGACACGTCGGTTTGGCGGTACAGGGCTTGGGCTCAACATTAGCCAGAAATTAGTTCATGCGATGGGCAGTCAAATTACCGTAGAGAGTGTTTACGGGCAAGGCAGTGAGTTCTCCTTTGTACTGACATTGCCACGCTCAAGCTCGGATGCGTTAGCCGACTTCAAAGCTCAAGAGTTGCAACTGGATTATCAGATAGAGTTCAAAGGGCAAAGAGTGCTATTGGTTGAAGACAATGAGCTGAACCAAGATCTCGCCTTAGCATTTTTCAGTCGCTCTAAATTAAATGCCGATCTTGCTGAAAACGGAAAGGAAGCGCTGGAGTTAGCTAAAAACAACGACTACGAAATAATCTTCATGGATCTTCAAATGCCGATTATGGACGGCTTTGAAGCTACCCGTTTGATTCGTGAATTCGATATAGATGTACCGATTATTGCAATGTCAGCCAATGTTTTTGCTGATGCGAAACAACGAGCGAGGGCGTCGGGCATCACGGACTTCTTGGATAAGCCTATTGTTATTGATAAAGCGATGTCTTTGATTACTCGATACATTGTTCCTGAGGTCTTAGTTGAAGGTCGAGCGCCATCAGACACGTCTTCAGATACGATACTGACCAGTGATTCTGATAATAGTTCGGAATTACACTCCGATACTCAAACAGAGCAGCCTGTTTTCTCTCAGTCGAGGTTTGAGCAACTGACTCATCATGATGCGAAACTGCAAGAGAAGATGCTTGGTAGATTCTGCCAAGGGGCGCCTGACATTATGTCGGAAACCTTCGACAACCTAGTGCAAGATGAATGGGCGACGTTAGAGCGTAATCTACATACCTTAAAAAGCATGGCAGCTTCGATTGGTGGATTGCGATTGGCAGAGTTACTCAGTGATTTAGAAAGCAAAGCGCATAACAAGGCGTGTGATGAAGCAGATCTTAAGCAAGGCGAACTTGGGTTAATCGAACTGATTAAAGCAGTTGAGATCAGCTTTGATGTGTCTGGTGTTGGGGGATTCAATACGACAAGTACTGAAGAAGCCGATGCGAGTCTTGCTGATACCTCTGATTCACCGAGCATCACGTCAGAACAGCATGCTCAGTTGCTATCACTGCTGGATGCTTATGATAACGATGCAACTCAATATGTGACTGAGTTACTGGCACAGTATCCACATTCTGTTGTTCTCAAAGATGTTCGAAGTGCGTTAGATAATTATGACTTTGAACGAGCAAAAGAGGGGCTTGGCGCTTCTGAGTAGTTGTCTTTTATAAATATCACTTCAACATTAAAGCCTTTAGCTCTTATAGCGAAATACCGAGCTAGCTAAAGGCTTTAAATCTATCTACACCGAACTAACGACTCACGTTCTGTTTGATTAGCTCAACAACCGTATCGTATCGGTGCGGCAGTTTTCGGTTTCGTTTTTGAACCAGATACAGCGTTTCCTCTACTTCTACCTTTGGCGGCACAACGTGTAGCTTGTCTCTATCTGGGAAGTGTTCAACCGCGCCAGCCGGTAACACGGTAAAACCTAATCCTTTTGATACGGGTAGCAAGATCTGGTGAAGCTGATTGATGTAGCCAGATCTTGGTATCTCATTAACGTTGATGTTCGCTAAGTCTTTATCTCCGCAAAGGTCGAAATACAAAGACAGATAGTGTGCAGAATCTGGGTGGGCAATCAGGCCAATGTCATTCAATACTTGCGGCGTTATCTCTAAATCAGCAAGGCTGTGGTGAACAATAAGACACAGTGCTTCTTTGCCGATGACTTGGCTTTGGTAGTAGCTGTCGTTCGGGGAATGCCTAACAATGCCGATATCGGTAGTGCCTTCGCTTAGGTCATTCAATATCTTTTTGTTTGGAGCGGCTTCTAAGTTAATGCTGAGCTCTTGGTGTTGCTGTTGAAGTTCAAGAAGCTTGGGATACAGACGCAAAGAGAGTGAGCCAGAGCAAGACAAGTGACATTGCCCAGCATAAGGGTTATCAAAACTCAGAGACTCAAAAAGATCTTCTTGGTCTTTCTCTAGTTTGATCGCATAGCGATACATAATCCGACCCTGTTCGGTCAGTTCGAAGCTCTTGTTTTCTCGAGATAGCAGGTCACAATTACAAGCTTGTTCAAGCTTCTTGATGTGTTGGCTGACTCCAGGTTGTGTCATATACAACTTTTCTGCCGTTTGGGTGAAATGGCCAACTTCAACCAGAGTCTTAAACGTATTGAGCCAAAGTGGATTAATCATACTCACCTTCAAATACTAAAGCCTATAAATAACAAAGCCAATAAATAACAGAAAATTATTATTATCTTAAGTAATGATAATTTCAACTCTAGCGTCTTAAGTAACGCTAATCAAAGTCATGTGGTGGTAGCACTTTATATTGGTCTATTGGTCTAT